>NZ_BPPH01000005.1:0-125777 GCF_021602765.1 Acinetobacter sp. KAM396 | reverse complement strand
AATCTATGAAGACGGCTTATGCCACAATTAAAGGTATTGAAGTCATGCGTGCACTACGTAAAGGACAAGCATCGTCATTTTATTATGGTCAGCCTCAGGGTGAAGTGTGTCAAATCAACAGGGTTTTCGGTCTCTAAGTACTTTTTAAAGGGAACATCATCGACTCAAATCTCTATTTGCAACAGTGCCATGTATAATGCCTCATGATGCGAGTTTACTGTTCTGATTGTCGTAAGCTGGCAGTCCAGTAGAAACTTTATTGCTCAGCTACAAAAGATAAATGCAGTAATGTAAAATTTCCTCAATTCCCTTATTTTGAAATTCTCTTATTCAATACCCACGACAGTGGTTATATAGCCTGTTGTTAATAGAATTGATAGACCTAATAACATCTCAAATAAAATGGCATGACTAAGGTGTTTAGCGAATTTAGGATGTTGAAGACGCGGGGTGAAATACCATTTGTTGAAGGCAGCTAAAAGTAGAATACTTATAACAAAAAACAATTTAACCATGAAACCATAGCCATATGCAGTATTGATTAAGGTATTAAAATCTTTAATTAAAAGAAGAGCTACACTAGCGCCACAGGCGATTAATATCCCAACAATGAAAGCAGCAATACGTCCAAATACATGCATGCGATCTTTTAAAGGTAAACCACTTATTTCCCGGCTGGTTTTCCATAACGGATATAAAGACCCCATCCATAACGACATAACTAGAATATGGATTGATAATAAAATTTGAGCAAGTAAGGTTAAATTAGCGACATGTCCGAGCTGGGAAAAACTAAAAATAATCGGGAGAAGTAAAACACAAAATATTGAACTTTCAATTATAGAAAACTGACCTTTGTTCCTGTTAACTTTAACCACCATGAGAAGAAGTAAAAGAGAAAAACTAATAGAACGAAGAACGTATATATACCCCGTCGGAGTATTAACCAATATATTAATATACGTGGGGTCCACCATCCCTGTAATACCAGTATTGGCAAAACTACCAATCAGAATAAAAAATCCCAAGGTACTGGAAATTAGGCCTAATCCAGCGCCAATTGTAATATATTTAAGAATCGATTCTTTTAGTTCAAGATATTGTCTAAGTAAAAAATAGCAAAAGGCTCCACCAACGACAAAAGCTAAACTTAAATATAAAATAACCTTAGTTAACCAAGTGGCCCACATCCAATATTCAGAAATCATTATTTTTGTCCATTCTAGAACAACATGCCAGCACCTCACTGACATGTTGAAAGGTAATCAATTCTTATTTAGTCGATTTGATAGTGAAACTATATTCACCATTCATGTTGTGGCCATCTTTCCCCATTGTTGTCCAGACAACGGTATATTTACCTTTTTTCAGTTTCGGAAGATCGACATTAAAGGATTTCTTTAAGTCATGCGTAACTTCATATTTTAAAGGGACATCTCTTCGCTGAGCATCCAGTAACTTAATATTCATCAACATAACCTCTGCACCAAAGTTAAGGGTCAAGTTCTTTGGTTGACTAAGGATAGATGCATTTTCCGCAGGAATCGCACTCACTAAACTCACATGAGCGAACGTAGTTGTAGTAGCCACAATCATCGTTGCAGCTACTAAAACATGACGTAGAGCAGTCATTTTATTTTGAAATAATTTCATTTACGTTTCCTCTTGATTCGTTAGTTCATTAGAGATGACTTTATAAAATCTGTATTTAATGAGACCACATCATCTCCTCTTATATTTCAATTATTAGTGAGAGACAGAAACAGAGTGATGACTTCAAAATTACATTTTTGTCATTTTTAAAAATCAATAGACTCAAGTGATAAAATTATTCAATAGAAATAAAAAAATTGTCTATAACCAGCTACCACCTAAGTAAAACACCGGTGGCATAACCAGCGATCAACTTCATCAAAAGAATGAGTGGAGCAAATAAATGAAAAATACCTCTCTCTATTTGTTTGCTTCATTCATTTAAAGGTTGTATCGGCTGATCAACTGATGGAAGGAAAATATCATGACTTATATCCGCCAAACTTTACTCACACTTTGTATAACCGTTGCCTCTTTAGGTGCATTAGCTCAAAATCCCGAAGAGCATAAAACGCATCACCCAGAAAATACCCTTTCATCTACAGTCACTGTTAACAAGACAACTACTGGCAAGATGAATCCAGACAAAATGGCTGCAATGGATCAACACATGAAGGCGATGCAAGCCATGCATGAGAAGATGATGGCTGCAAAAACCCCACAAGAACGTCAGAAACTTATGGCTGAGCACATGAAACTCATGCAAGGAGGTATGAGTATGATGAAACAGATGGGCAGCCAAAGCATGAATGCAAATATGGCTGACCGTCAGCAGATGATGGAAAAACGTATGGACATGATGCAATCCATGATGCAGATGATGATGGACTGTATGCCTCCGTCAGCAACTAAATAGTTACCCATGAATTAGGGGAAAGCACCATGAATCACCAACACCAAGAAAATAATTCAGTACCTAACTTCTGGTCTACACGTTATGCCATTGGTCTAATCGTGCTGGGTGGTATCGCAGCTTATTTTCTATTAACGGAACATTTAGCCCACGTTATCGGTGCTTTGCCTTATTTATTCCTTTTAGCGTGTCCACTGATGCATATTTTTATGCATGGTGGTCATGGGCATAACCACTCGCAGCAAAAAAAATCCGATATATCTGATAACAAAAAATAGCTCTTATCAGGAGATCCATCATGAATCATGCGGAATCGGCTTATGGTTTATGGACGCTGGTTATCATTAACTCAGCAGTTTTTATCATGTTCGCTTTCAGTTTTTTTAGACCTTCCACTGCGCGCGATTGGCGTACATTTGGGGCCTTTTCGGCTTTTATCATTGCTCTATTTGTCGAAATGTATGGTTTTCCTTTAACCATTTACCTGTTATCTGGTTGGCTTCAAACTCGCTTCCCTCAACTTGACTTACTTTCTCATAATGCAGGTCACTTGTGGTCAACGCTATTAGGTGAAAAAGGTGATCCACATTTTGGCATTAGCATATCGCCAGTTACGTTTTCTTGGGCTATGGATTTTACCTGTTATCAACGTCATGGCACGTGCTGTACAACGCGCAACGTCAGCATTCTTTAGCGATCACAGGCCCTTATGCACGTATACGTCACCCACAATACGTGGCTTTTGTGATGATCTTGCTGGGTTTTTTATTGCAATGGCCAACTTTACTGACACTGATTATGTTTCCAATCCTACTCTTAATGTACAGCCGCTTGGCAATTAAGGAAGAGGCTGAAATGAGTAAACAGTTTGGCGCTGTCTATGACAGCTATGCTCAACAGACTCCAAGATTTATTCCAAAATTCGGCCATAAAACCACTTTTCCATAAGAGAATTATTTATGTCAGATCAAAAAAATCATAACCAGGACCATATGGCACAGGCTACAACAGACGTACTGAAAGACCCAGTCTGTGGTATGACCGTCACTGAAGAATCGAAATACCATGAGGAATTTAAGGGGAAAACTTACTTTTTTTGCAGTGATAAATGTCAATCAAAGTTTCATAGCAGCCCGGTGCAATATATCGCTAAACCCGCAACGACGACTGCCGATGCACATACACAGCATCATCAGACTGTTCAACACGTTAATGCGGCAAGCACAACAGGTACGACCATCTATACATGCCCAATGCATCCAGAAATCAGGCAAGATCATCCTGGAAACTGTCCTAAATGCGGAATGACACTGGAGCCACTCATTCCTGAATTAGAGGAAGATGAGAATCCGGAGTTACGTGATTTCCGCCGACGCTTCTGGTGGACACTGCCATTGACCATCATCGTGACTTTTTTGGCGATGTTTGGTCATCAAATGAACCTGTTCAATATGGCTGTTCAGAGCTGGATTGAACTGGTGTTGTCACTCCCAATTGTACTTTGGGCAGGTTGGCCATTTTTTTCCCGGGGTTGGCAATCGGTTGTGAATCGCAGCCCGAACATGTGGACGCTGATTGGTTTGGGCACTGGAGCTGCATTTATTTATAGTGTGGTCGCAACCATTGCACCGCAAATCTTCCCAGACTCATTTATTTCCATGGGTCGTGTCGCTGTTTACTTTGAAGCTTCAGCGGTCATCATTTCATTGACCCTACTGGGACAAATATTGGAGTTAAAAGCACGTTCGCAAACTTCTGCTGCAATTAAGTCACTCCTTGGGCTCGCTCCTAAAACAGCTCGCCGAATCCTGCCTGATGGAACTGAAGAAGATGTTCCTCTAACGCATGTTCATGTAGGAGATTTACTCAGAATTCGCCCAGGTGAAAAAGTTCCTGTGGATGGTGTAATCACTGAAGGAAGTAGTTCAGTGGATGAATCGATGCTGACAGGTGAACCTTTACCTATCACTAAACGTATCGGCGATAAAGTCATTGGAGCTACCCTGAATACCAATGGTTCATTGATCATGCGTTCAGAGAAAATTGGTTCAAGTACCATGTTATCCCAGATCGTACAGATGGTGGCGCAAGCTCAACGATCGAGAGCACCAATGCAACGTATGGCTGATCAGGTAGCAGGTTGGTTCGTCATGGCTGTAGTCACCATTGCCTTGCTTACCTTCTTTGGATGGGGACTATTCGGCCCAGAAGAATCAAGCTGGGTTTATGCATTAATCAATGCTGTGGCAGTACTCATTATTGCCTGTCCTTGTGCACTAGGCTTGGCAACTCCAATGTCTATCATGGTTGCGACGGGTCAAGGTGCTACTCATGGTGTGCTGTTCCGTGATGCAGCAGCCATTGAGAATCTACGCAAGATTGACACACTAATCATCGATAAAACAGGTACGTTAACTGAAGGACGCCCTGTATTCGATCGTGTAGTTGCCGCATCAGGTTTTGACGAATCTGAAGTATTACGTTTAGCCGCCAGTCTTGATCAAGGCAGTGAACACCCGCTAGCCGAAGCGATTGTAAACGCAGCACACGAACGTGGCCTGTCTCTTGAAACACCAGATAATTTTGAATCGGGCTCAGGGATTGGTGTTCGAGGTCAAGTGGGCGATCGTCAGTTAGCTTTGGGCAACACAGCACTGATGGAGCAATTGGGTATCTCGGTACAATCTCTGATTCCGCAAGCCGAAGAGCTGCGTTCGGAAGGTGCAAGTGTGATGCATCTAGCCATCAATGGTGAATTGGCCGGTCTGCTTGCAGTATCCGATCCCATCAAAAAAAGTACCCCAGAAGCACTTGCCACCCTGAAGGAAGCGGGTCTACGTATCGTGATGGCAACAGGAGATGGTCTCACCACTGCCCGTTCAGTCGCAGCACGTCTAGGCATTGATGAGGTACATGGCGAAGTCAAACCCGCAGATAAACTAGAACTGGTCAGCAAATTGCAGAAGGAAGGTCGCATCGTGGCTATGGCTGGTGATGGCATCAATGATGCACCAGCCTTGGCTAAAGCTGATGTCGGTATCGCTATGGGAACCGGGACTGATGTTGCAATGAATAGTGCCCAAGTTACGCTGATCAAGGGAGATTTACGAGGGATTGCTGTTGCCCGTTCACTTTCGGAAGCTACTGTCAGCAACATGAAACAGAACCTCATGTTTGCTTTCCTTTACAATGCTTTGGGTATCCCTATCGCGGCTGGCGTACTATATCCATTTACCGGTTGGTTGTTGTCACCGATGATTGCCGCCTTGGCTATGAGTTTGAGTTCAGCTTCAGTCATCACCAATGCCCTTCGCCTGCGAAATAAAAAGTTATGATAGAGAGTTCCTTTCTTCCACCAGATGTATCAGGGCGCTGGTCGCGGCCGTATTAGGGCTTTCCTTATTATTAACAGTGTCCTACGCGCGTACCGCAAAACTTTCCGGTAATCTAAGCGCTACCACGACGATCACGATGCTGTTGACATTAGTTTTAGGTGCATATGCATCCCATGGTAATGTTACTTTAGCATTAACCGCGGCTGTAATCGTCGCTGTATTTTTGGATCTCAAGCCAACCTTACACGGTTGGCTACGCTTGATAGAGCATCGTGAATTAACCGCATCCCTGCAGTTGCTGGTACTTTCTGTCGTTATATTACCCTACTTACCCAATACGGGTCTGGGACCTTTTGCTACATTAAATCCTTACCAATTATGGTGGGCAGTGATCCTGATTGCCGGACTCTCTCTGGCAGGTCATTTTGCCATGCGGCTTACCGGTTCAGAAAGAGGCATATTCTGGACAGGTCTATTGGGTGGTTTGGCATCTTCTACAGCTGCAACTGTCGCACTGGCACGCTATACACGCCAGTACCCCGTCATGGTCAGTGCTGCTATTTCTGGAACATTGGCTGCCTGTGGCATCATGTTTTTTCGTATGGTTGTGCTGATAGGCGTCATTGAGCCAGCATTGCTAAGCACTTTTGGTGGTGCAATGATGATCGCGGGAATCCTTCTGCTGGGTATGGCATTGTGGAGACAACGCCAAATTACCAGCGCTGAAAACAACGATCGAACAATAGAAGCAATGGCTCCTTTTGATCTTGGGACAGCATTCAGCTTCGCTGCTTTCCTGGCTGTCATGGCAGTCTTGGTCCCGGCAGCAAAACAATGGTTGGGCACCAGCGGCATCTTCGTATTATCGACTATTTCTGGGCTAGCAGACGTAGATGCTATTTTAGTCTCACTTGCCCGCCTGCATAGTACTGAAGGCTTAACAACAAATGTGGCTGCTGTCGCGCTAGGGCTGGCCACACTGAGCAACATGTTAAGCAAAGCGACAATTGCATGGATGACAGGGGGGCACAGTTTGGCCGAGCTATCATATTTGGCTACACAATTGCCATGATAGGTGCTGGCGTAGCTCTGGCTCTCAGTTTGAGCTTTATGTAAGGTCAACTCGGGTAAATGGAAGATGTTCAAAAAATGAGTTAAAATGATTCCCCTTGCATGGATTCACTTTGAAAAACAATGGTAAAAATGATTCGACCATTGAGGGATTCAGCCTGGATGGTCGCCCCAAGCATATCAAGAATAGATTTTGTTATCGCGAGCCCTAAGCCGGTTCCTTCTTCTGTTCTTTGTCTAGATGCATCTGTTCGATAAAATCGATCAAATAACCTGGATAGTTGTTCAGGAGAGAGTTCAGGGCCTTCATTTTCAATTGAAAATATTGTGTTATCTAAATTCTGTTGAAGTTTTATGCGTATTGTAGAATTCTTATTTCCATATTTAACTGCATTAGATAATAGATTGCTGAGTGCTCGACGTAACATAGCAGGATCACCTTTGACATTTCCAGATCCTGTTTGTTGAAGCGTCATATTTTTTTCGGCAGCTAGCGCATCATAGAAATCAAATAAGGCTGTAACTTCTTTAACCAGGTCAATATTCTGTAAGTTCTGTAATTTTAGGCCATGTTCTGCTTTTGCCAAGAAAAGCATATTGGATACCATTCGAGCCAAACGTTCTAATTCTTCTAAATTAGAAAATAGTATTTCTTGATAAGTACCAATATCTCGGTTACGGGCAAGACATACTTGAGTTTGAGTCATTAAGTTATTAATCGGTGTTCTAATTTCATGCGCTAAATCAGATGAAAAATCGGAAAGCCTTTCTAAAGCTGATTCTAGTCTGTCGAGCATATCATTGAAGGCAATTGCTAATGATTTTAGTTCTGTTGGTGTGTGCTCAACTTCTAAACGTTCTGAAAGATGTTGGGCAGAAATGCCTTCTGCGACCTTAGCCATTTTTTGCACGGGTCTTAAACCTCTCCAGGTTGCAAACCAGCCTAAAAACATTAAACAAATCGTACCGGCTAAACCAATGTAAAAAAGTTGACGCTTAAAATCATTTAAAAAATGTAGATGTTCAGATGTATCGATCCCCACAATAATGCGTACAGATTGTATCTCAGTATTTTTGTTTATATCCGTGTTGTAGATCATGCCACGATAAGTCTTATCCTGAATTTTCCATTTAATCCATGAATTATTTGCTGACTTGGTTAAGTGTTGAGTATTAATTGTTGAAGGTGCTGAACTAAATAAAACTTTACCTGTCGGTCGTTCTATTTGAACCATAAGATCATGGTGTCCAACTAAAGCGTCTCTCAAATAAAGATTAAGTTCTGGAGAGTTTTTAGGATTCTGTTGGATAAGATTCTGAATCAGCTGGATTTTACCTTCTAATTGGGTACGGTCTTGAGTCTCAAAATGATGCATTACTAATTTATTTATGAACAAACCCATAATAATTAGAATGAAAATAGTAGATAATGAGAAAATGATACCGATCCGGAAACTGATCGCTCTGAATAAATTATTATTCATCTTCTACCTCTAATACATACCCCATTCCTCTAATATTTTGAATTAACTTAGGGGTAAAATTACTATCTACTTTATTTCTTAATCGTTTAATAGCGACTTCAACTACATTTGTATCACTATCAAAGTTCATATCCCAAATTTGAGATGCAATAAGTGCTCTTGGTAGAATTTCACCTCTTCTACGCATAAAAAGCTCCATAAGAGCAAATTCTTTAGCCGTTAAATCAATGCGTTGACCTGCTCGTGTTACCCGACGTTTTCTCAAATCAAGTTCTAAATCAGCAATCTTAATAATATTATTATCTTCTCTTTGTTGCCCTCGTCTAAGGAGCGTTTTTATTCGAGCTAGAAGCTCTGCAAAAGCAAAAGGCTTAACTAAATAATCATCAGCGCCTAGCTCTAATCCTTTTACTCGATCTTCGATTTGATCTCGGGCGGTAAGAAAAAGAATGGGCATTGTTTTACCGCTGCTACGAATATCATTGATAATATTCCAACCATTTAGTCCAGGTAACATCACGTCTAAAATAATTAAGTCATACTCTTCAGAAAGAGCTTGATGTTTACCCGTTAACCCATCTGTAACCCAGTCCGTAATATAGCCAGCTTCGGATAAACCTTGCTTGAGATAATCACCAGTTTTTTGTTCATCTTCAACTAATAGTATTCTCATTTCCGAATCCTAAGTCATTCATTAAAACTATAATAACGTTATAAAACATCTGATCGAGATAGATTACAAAAATGTCATTTTCAAGTCACTTAGATGTTCAGTGCTTCACTTTATTGTAGTAACAAGAAATTAACTTTTAGAGAAACTTATGAAAACTGTAGTGCGTCGTAGTCTAACAATTTTAATGTGTGCTGGAACTTTAATTGCTGGTATCCAATCTTGGGCAAAAGATGTATCAACCTCAAGTGCCACTAAAACGGTAAAAGCACAGGAACCTTGTACAAAACCTTGTAAAATGGAAAAAGATGACAAGACTCAGCAAGATCATAGTCAACATCAGTCTCCTAACTCATCTGACATGTCAAAAATGGATCATTCTATGATGAATATGGACCATTCTAAAATGGATCATTCAAAGATGAATATGCCTAGTAGCAATAAATAATTTTATAAATAGCGAGAAAGAAGTATTAAAGTTTATACTAAATATTTGCTTTATTACTTCAATCTTGACCTTTCTAAAGGTGAGATAGAATGTCAAAAAAGTTAAGTCATATACTCTTAATTGGAGTTGGTTTATTTTCATCAACTTGGGTAATGGCGGCAGTTAAAGAATATGATTTAACAATCGCTGAACAAACTGTAAATATCACAGGAAAACCAGTTGAGAGAATTACCGTAAATGGTCAATTTCCTGCGCCTTTGCTTGAGTTTGAAGAGGGTGATGAAGCCATCATTCGCGTGAAAAATAATTTAAAAAACCAAGATTCTTCTATTCATTGGCACGGACTGTTGTTGCCGGGCATTATGGATGGTGTACCAGGATTTAATGGTTTTAACGGTATTAAGCCTCAAAGCGAGTATGTTTATAAATTCAAGATTCGCCAAAGCGGGACTTATTGGTATCACGCTCATTCTAAAGGACAGGAACAGGACGGCTTATATGGTTCTTTTGTGATTTATCCAAAAGGTAAAACACCATTGGCAGCACATGAAAAAGCTGAACGTGACTATGTGGTGATGTTGTCAGATTTTCATGAAAAAACCAGTGATCAAATTCAGAAAGATCTTAAAATTTCAGCTGAATATTATCAAGATCAGCGTGAAACCTTGGGTGATGTTTGGAAGCAGGTTAAACGTGATGGCATAAAAGCGACATGGTCTGACCGCAAAATGTGGAATCAGATGCGTATGCTAAAAACCGACATGTCGGATGTTACAGGTTATACCTTCCTCATTAATGGCAAAACACCTGAACAAAATTGGACAGGAATGTTTAAACCGAATGAAAAAATTCGCCTACGTTTTGTGAATGCATCTGCGATGTCTTTCTACGATGTCCGTATTCCTAACTTGAAAATGACTGTGGTCAGTGCTGATGGTCAGCCTGTAAAACCTATTGCTGTGGATGAGTTTCGTATTGGCACAGCTGAAACTTATGATGTGATTGTGGAGCCAAAAGGCGGACATTATCAAATTGAAGCTGAGTCAATTGACCGTGCAGGCTATGCGATTGGTACACTGCACAATGAATTAAATCCTATGACACATGGCATTCATATGCCTGCACCACGTCCACGCTCACTTTTGACCATGGAAGATATGGGACATGGTGGCGGTGATCATGCAGGAATGGATCATTCGAAAATGAACCACGGCAATATGCAAGGCATGGATCACTCGAAAATGGATCATTCAAAAATGAACCATGGCGATATGCAAGGCATGGATCACTCGAAAATGGATCATTCAAAAATGAACCATGGCGATATGCAAGGCATGGATCACTCGAAAATGGATCATTCAAAAATGAACCATGGCGATATGCAAGGCATGGATCACTCGAAAATGGATCATTCACAGCATGGCACAGCAAAACCACAAGAAAATGATCAAGTGGTTTATGGTTGGGCAAATGCATCTACACCTGCGGGCAATAAAGCCTTGCAATATAGTGATTTAAAATCTTTAGAACCGCAAAAAGATACTCGTGAAGCTAGCAGTGAATTAGTAGTGCGTTTGGGCGGTACTATGGAGCGTTATATTTGGACGATTAACGGTAAAAAATTCAGCGATGCTGAGCCATTAAAAGTGAAGTATGGCGAGCGTATCCGTATCAAATTTATTAATGACAGTATGATGGCGCACCCCATGCATTTACATGGCATGTTTATGCAGTTGGAGAATGGTCAAGAGTCGGTAGATATGCCGAATAAACACACATTGATTGTACCACCGGGTAAAACAGTGACTGCTTTATTAACTGCGGATGAGTTGGGCGAATGGGCAATCCATTGTCATTTGTTGTATCACATGAGTGCAGGAATGATGAACAAGTTGATCGTGGCAAATGTTAGCGATGAACAAGTGTCTACAACGCCAATTCAAGGTACAAATTCGACTCAAACTCAACAAGTAACTGAGCAAAAAGGAGCTGAACATGCACATCACTAATTTTGTATTGAAAGCGATTTTTTCTGTTGCGGTATTGAGTTTAACGACCTTAAGTGTGGCGCACGAAGGGCATCATTCAACTGCTCAGACTGATGGAAAAAATGTACCATCAATGAATCATCAAGCGATGTCTGAGATGGATCATTCACAGCATTCTCCACAAGAGCATGCACAACACATGCAGATGATGGGGAAAATGAATCATGCTGCACATTCAGCACCGATGAACCATCAACATGCAGGTCATCAGCCAATGCATCACAAATCAACAGAGAAACAGCAAGATCAAAAAGTACAGAAAGGAGATCAACATGCGCACCATTAATCTTTTTTCTAAAACTGTTTTAGCAAGCTCTTTGTTGATGGTCAGTGCAGTGAGTTTGGCACATAATGGTGAAGATCATAGTGCGCCTGAAAAAATGACAGTTGCTACATCTTCTAGTCAAAATCAGCCGATGCAAATGGATCGCTCTCAAATGAACTATAGCCAAATGAATCAGGCACAACATCAGGCAACATCTACGGTTAATCATTTACATCATGTACCAGATGCGAATGCTCAGCAGAGTTCGCATTATGATCATCGCTCAGAACACGGTGCGCAAATTTATGCGATTACGACAGTGGATAATAAGTGGCTTGTCAATGAAGATGGCACAGGTGATTTAAAGTCAGAGTTTGAAACCCGTATTGGCACAGATGAAAATAAGGTTTTTATTAAAATTCATGCCGATAAAGAAGAATCGCATGATGCACATTATGATGCCAAACTTTTATATAGCCGTATGATTTCAGACTTTTGGGATGCACAGATTGGTACACGTTATCGTAGTGAAAAAGTTGAACTCAATGATCATCGCAAAGACACCGAAGAAAATGTTGATGCGGTGATTGGCTTACATGGTATGGCGCCATATTTCTTTGAAACTGATGCTTATCTCTATGCGGGAGAAGACAATTATGCGGGCTTTAGCCTAGAAACGGAACGTGATTTTCTGATTACGCAAAAGTTGATTATTCAACCTTATTTAGAGTTGGATGCTATCTTTAGTGATGACTCTAAATATGCGAAAAAAACTGGTTTAAGCAGTGCAACCGCAGGGTTTGAAACTCGCTATGAAATCAGTAAAAAGATCATGCCGTATATCGACATTGCCTATGAGTATTCAAAAGGTAATGATGAAACGTCGTGGCAAATAGAATCAAACTCTGAGAAAGGTTGGTTATATGGAGCTGGTGTTAGATTTAGATTTTAATTAATTTAATGAGTAAGCATCCGGCTAACACAGCCTTACCAAGCGATCCTATAAGCCTTAATTTAGTTCCCACCTAAAAACAAGTGGGAACTTAATCCATGAACATGGATATATATTCAGCAACACCTCCTGTTGCTAAAAAACGCAGAACATACAGCAAAGAATTCAAACTCAGTATTGTCAATGCCTGCAAAAATCCTAATACCTCGATCGCTTCGGTCGCACTGCAACATAGTATTAATGCCAACCTTGTCAGTCGTTGGATCAGGATCTTCAGCCATCATGATGGTGCCGTGCAGGATCCTACTCATGTGAATCCAGCATTTATTGCTTTGCCTTACACTGCTGCAATCAGCCAACCTATTGATGAGAGGATCACGTTGTGTATCACCGTGCCTCATACGAATAATGATATTCAGCTAAAATGGCAGACATCAGAAATACCTGTCTTGGCAGAATTACTCAAGGCACTGGCAACATGATCCGCATTGATGAAATCTGGTTGTCTACTCAGCCCATGGACATGCGTGCAGGTATGGATACGACCATGGCTCAGGTGGTGAGAGCCTTTTATGGTATAGAATCCAATTTTTACGATACAAATCAGAACTACATTGGGATGCGACTTACCACTTTAAAATACAGTTTGATTGGTCCTGAATATTGGGTTCGGTTCAAGTACACCAACACAACGTTTAAAGTCGAAAAAAGTTCATATTAATCAATTATTTTATGATTAATAACATTCGTGTAACCCTGAAATTTCGGCTTTCAGGGTTTTAAGTTAATTTTTACTTCAGCGCCAAACTGCTCCAAAATACGTCCTGCTTCCATCACCGCCAATCGGCTGTATGAGCGCTCACGGTTTGAACCATACAGCAGCAAAATACGCGGTGGATGATCCAGCTCTTTAGCTTGTACTTTTTCTAAAGTCGGTTGATCGAGAAGATTCATATCTACATTTGGGAGAGTCATAGAAATTACACCTCTGCTTTAAAAAACTTTTTTCTGAGCCACAAAGACACACTGACTAAAGCAATCAACACTGGTACTTCAACCAGTGGACCAATTACAGTAGTAAACGCCACAGGTGAAGCTAAACCAAAAGTTGCAATCGCTACAGCCAACGCCAATTCAAAGTTATTCCCCGCAGCAGTAAAGGAAATTGCTGTAGTTTTAGGGTAATCATTGCCCATCCATTTGCTCATAAAGAAGCTGATGAAGAACATCACAATAAAGTAAATGGTCAATGGAATGGCAATACGTAAAACATCCAGTGGTAAACTCACCACATCATTTCCTTTGAGGCTAAACATCGCCACAATCGTGAACAACAAAGCAAGCAAACTCAGTGGGCTAATTTTTGGTAAGAAGACATTTTGATACCAATCCAAACTTTTCGCTCGAACCAGAATAAATCGTGTCATAAAGCCAAGGAAGAACGGAATCCCTAAATACACGAATACCGCATGAGTAATCGTCCAGAAATCCACATTGATCACTTGCCCTGCAACACCAAAATAAGGTGGTAAGAAGGTCAAGAACAACCAAGCATAGGTACTGAAAAATAAAATTTGGAAGATACTGTTAAAAGCCACCAATGCAGCAACATATTGGTTATCCCCACAGGCCAAACCGTTCCACACCAAGACCATCGCAATACAACGAGCCAGTCCTATCAGGATTAAGCCTGTCATATACTCTGGATAGCTATGTAGAAAAACAATGGCTAAGGCAAACATCAATACTGGTGCTATCACCCAGTTCTGTACTAAGGACAAAGTTAAGGTTTTTTTGTCTTTAAACACTTGTGGTAGCGCTGCATAATCCACTTTAGCTAATGGCGGATACATCATCAAAATCAAACCTATCGCAATAGGAATATTGACTGAATCCACACTCATTTTATCCAAAGCGACAGAGGCTTGCGGAAAAAACACGCCTATCGCAATCCCTAAAGCCATGGCAATAAAAATCCATAGCGTGAGGTTACGATCTAAAAAGGATAATCTTTGTTGAGCCATAATTTTCTCATTCAATATCTGAGATGTGATTGATTGCAGCAATCAATTCAGGACGAGACATATGTGCTGTATCCAATGCAAATAAAGCATCTAAACGACGATTGATATGGTCTACAGTCACTTGGAATGCCTGTAATTTTTCTTCTTTAGGTAAGTCTAAGTGTGATGGATCAGCCAAACCCCAATGTGCCTTGATCGCTCCGCCTAAATAAAGCGGACACGCTTCTTGTGCTGCTGAATCACAAACCGTAATCACCACATCAGGTTGGTATTGTTCACAATCATCAATGGTTTTACTCCACAAACCATCTGTTGACAGACCTAGATTTTCCAAGGTTTCAATCGTCAGTGGGTGTACCTGTCCCGATGGTTTACTGCCCGCACTATAAGCTTTCCAACCCTCTGGGGCACGACTATTAAAAAGCACTTCGGACAAAATGCTACGGCAACTATTTCCAGTACACAAAAAAAGGAATTTCATATTGTTCTACTCGCAATAACTATTGATTTGTTGAAATGATGGAGCAACTTTTGGCTGTAAATCAGCATTTTTAAGGGTGTTAAGTATGTCTAGGCACCAAATGGGTAAATTAGGATTGAGACTGTAATAGACCCATTGCCCTTGACGTCGATCTTGTAAGAGACCCGAAGAACGCAGTAAGGCTAAATGCCGTGAAATCTTAGGTTGGCTCAACTGTAATTTTTCAGTCAAATCACAGACACACTGTTCATTATTCCCAAGAACCAACATGACAATGTTGAATCGAGTTTCATCAGCCAAACATTTAAAGAAATTGATTTGATCCATATTTTTACCCACTCAAACATATGGATATATCAATATTCACATATATCCATGAAATTTTTATTTCAATCGCTGCCCATTTGCATCAATCACTTGTTCACCATCCTCTTTAGTGAAAGCACCTTTTTGTGAGAGGGGCAGAATTTCTAAAACCAGCTCTGACGGACGACTTAACGAGTTCCTAATTCAGTTACCACGAATGGACGGTTAATCAAAATTGGATACTGAAGCATAAAATCTAAAAGCTGTTCATCCGTCCAATCATCACGTTCTAGTTCTAGCTCAGAATACGGCACAACATTTTTACGAATTGCCTCTCGCACGGTTAAACCCGCATTTACGATCATTTGAATCAGTTCATTTTTCGATGGTGGTGTAACTAGATACTCAATCACTTCAGGTTCAATGTTGGCATTACGAATTAAGGCCAATGTGTTGCGTGATGTTCCACATTCAGGGTTGTGATAAATCTTCACTTTTGGAATCGCAGTCATTTACTCAAACTCAATTGAATCTTTACATATATTTATATACGAATAGACATATATATGCAATTCCAAATATACTG
Organism: Acinetobacter sp. KAM396; assembly: GCF_021602765.1. Taxonomy (NCBI): domain Bacteria; kingdom Pseudomonadati; phylum Pseudomonadota; class Gammaproteobacteria; order Moraxellales; family Moraxellaceae; genus Acinetobacter; species Acinetobacter sp. KAM396. The sequence continues at coordinate 109,661 of NZ_BPPH01000005.1, read as the reverse complement.
CTCTTCTGAAAATGCTTTAAGTTAATAAACTAGTCAAAGCTAAACCAAGCATGACCTTAATAGATTCAAAAGTTATATCTACGCCTTTTTCTTTAGAAATCTCTTTAATATGATTCCAAACATTCTGATCTCTAAGCGTATCTAATAATTCATGCCCATCCCAAGTGTTATCGGCATTGTAAAAATGCCCCCTAACGGCATTTAAAAACTGACCCCCTTGGTTAATATAGCGGTCATTTTGGACTGCTCAACATATCAAAGATCACCCGTGCAAAGATGCTGGCCTTCGCCGGATCAGACAACAACTGCATCATCTGTTCCTGATGTGCCGCACTACTGCCAAGAATGGCATCATCCATGGCTTTCGGGAAATCCCCCAGCATGGCCTGTTCACGGGTATTGTTGGCGATCTGCTTCATCACAATCTCATTCTCAGCCAGTTTGTCACGTACCGTATAAGCATAGTTCAGCATATCTTTATCAGTCAGGTTATCGGTGATAAAGACATCATTCAGACGCTCGATTATCTGAGACAGGAATTCTTCTTTCTTATCGCGTGGCTTGGCTGCACCGAGGTCATTGCCCGGTTCCAGCTTAAAATCTTCGGCATCTTCTTTGAGCTTGATGTCCTGCTGACGGATCTTGGACAAGCGGTAATGGCTCATGCTGACATTACTTAAGTCCACCTCATCATCTTTCGTTGCGGTTTCACGCAGCAATGGACGCAGGTTACGCGCATACAGACTAAGTTTTTCCAGTTCTTTGTCATCGTAGTCCACGATCTGCGACATAAACTCGTAAAAACGGGTAAAGCTGCCCAAGTCTTTTTTAAAGATTTCCAGTTTGTCTTTTTCAAGCTTGGCCTCTTTAAAGGCATTGTCGGCATTGGCAATCAGCACCGCATCATTGGTGTTCTTGCAGCGTTCCAGCATATCTCGGGTGGTGTTATAGGCTTCGATGGCCTGACTATAACGTTTCTGCCAGCGTTCAACCGCGGGTTTGCAGATATTACTAATCGCAGCATTGGATTTGTTCTTGGTAAAGAAGGCTTCTACAAACTGCTCGACTTCCGTCCACAAGAAAATTTTGCTGGCTTTCAGCTTTTCAAACAAGTCAAAGATCTGATCCGGATTCGATACATCAGCCAGTTCTGCGGTTTGATAGTAAGGCTGGAAGGCCGCAAGAATGTCTTCAGGATCGTTAAAGAAGTCCAAGACAAAGGTGCCAGATTCCGCTTTGCCCGGATAGGTGCGGTTCAAGCGTGACAAGGTCTGTACACACTCAACACCACCCAGCTTTTTGTCTACGTACATGGCACACAGTTTTGGCTGGTCAAAGCCGGTCTGGAACTTGTTGGCCACCAGCATCACCTGATAGTCATCACTGTCAAAGGCCTTGCGCATTTCCCGTCCTTTCAGTCCCGGGTTCATGTTGCGTTCGTTAAAGGTCTGCCCGACTAAACCACTGCTGTCGGTATCCTTGTCATTAAACTCAACCTCACCCGAGAATGCGACCATAGCCTGAATGGACTTATAGCCCTGATCCGTCACGTATTTGTCAAAGGCCAACTTGTAACGCACCGCTTCTTTACGTGAACTGGTCACCACCATGGCTTTGGCCTGCCCACCCAATAAGCCCATCACGTTATTTTTAAAATGTTCGACAATGACTTTCACTTTCTGGGAAATGTTGTGGTCATGCAGGCGCACCCACTGATTCAGTCTGATCTTGGCTTTTTTGGCATCGACCTGTTTGTCGGCTTCTTCAATTTTCTGTTTGAGTTTATATACCACTTTATAGTTGGTATAGTTTTTCAGCACATCCAGAATAAAGCCTTCTTCAATGGCTTGACGCATGGAGTAGACATGGAAAGCTTCCGGCTTGTTCTGCTTGGAGGGTGGTAGTTCAGGATTGGGTACACGGCCAAACAGTTGCAGGATTTTGTCTTTCGGTGTCGCGGTAAAGGCATAATAGCTGAGGTTATTACTGCCCTTACGTGCAGCCACTACCGCATCCAGAATATCTTCCGAAGACAATTCTGCATCCTCATCACGCTCTTCCAGCATCAACACTTCTTTGAGTTGCCGTGCCGTAGAGCCGCTTTGTGAAGAATGCGCTTCATCGGCAATCACCGCATAACGTCGCTGTTTCAAGTTGGTACTGTTTTCAATCGCACGCAGCACAAAGGGGAAAGTCTGGATGGTCACAATGATAATCGGCTGTGAGGTTTCCAGTGCTTTGGCCAGTTTTTCCGATTTGGAGCCATCGCCTTCTTTATTGTTGATGCGTCCGACCACGCCATCGGCATGTTCAAACTGGTAGATGGTGTCCTGTAGCTGGGCATCCAGAATGGTACGGTCAGTGACCACAATCACCGAATCAAACAGTTTCTGATTGTGTTGATCGTACAGGGTCGACAGCTGATGTGCTGTCCAGGCAATCGAGTTAGACTTACCTGAACCTGCACTGTGCTGAATCAGATATTTCTGTCCAGTGCCCTCCTCTAAGGCGGCATTGATCAGTTTGGTGACCACATTCCATTGGTGGTAACGTGGGAAGATCAGCAGTTCTTTTTTGTACTTGCGTCCTTCCCAGTCTTCTTTTTCTTCAATTTGCAGATGGACAAAACGTCCAATGATATTCAGCAAATTGTCCGGGGTGAGAACTTCATTCCACAAATACGCCGTAGCGTACTGATTCTGGTCTTCTGGCACATCATTGCCTGCGCCACCGTCATGCGTGCCTTTATTGAATGGCAGGAAAAAAGTATCTTCTCCAGCCAGCTGGGTCGCCATATAGACTTCGTATTGACTCACGGCAAAGTGTACCAATGCGCCACGCTTAAACATCAGCAAGGGTTCAGGCTTGTTGGTTTCTGGATCTTTCGGCAAGCGGGTGCGTTTGTACTGCAACATGGCATTTTGCACCGCCTGTTTAAACTCGGACTTGAGTTCGAGAGTAGCAACAGGAAAGCCGTTAATAAACAATACCAAGTCAATACGCCATTTCTTGGCCTGTTTGCCCATGTCCTGTAACTCAGCAGCCGTAGCATACGGGCTATAGACCAACTCTGGCACAATGCGGCAGATGTTCTTTTTGTAATTGGCTAAGGTATCGGGATTTAGTGCATGTTCAGGTTTAAACTGACACAGGAAAAAACGGGCACTGCGGGTTTTCACTCCGTGACGCAGCACACCTAAAGTGCCATAGGTACGCGACTGTTCATCGGTGGCATTGATGTCGGCTTTCTTCAGCTGGGCAACCACGGCTTCTAGAAAATGCCGTTCGGTATCATTCGGAAAGATACGCTGAAACTTCTGCCAGTCTTGTGCTTGGGTTTGTTGCACAAAATCCAGTACGTCCTGCTCATACAAGGCGGTTTCACGGTTGTAGCCTTGTGGCGTACCGAGTTGCCAACCCTCTGCCAGCATTTGGGAAATAATGTCGTTCTGGAAAATGCTTTCACGGGTGGCGTCTAGACTCATGCGCTTAACTCCGTCTGTGCCTCAGCAACCGTTGGCGCATGCCAGTGGCGAACATCAATCTTGCCGGTAACTGCGGCTGAGATCAGGGCAGTTCGGCGTTCTTGCATCAGTTGAATGGCTTTATTTGCTCTAGCTTCAAGCTTACCAAATTCATTTAGTTTATTTTTAATAAATAAAATAATTTGTTCTTGCTCATCTTTAGGAGGTAATACAAACCAAAACTTTGAAATTTGCTCAAAGTTTAATCCTTCTCTGTTACCACCCGTTTGAATGGATCTAAGTTGTGCTTGAATGAGATCAGATTGAATAACCAAAGACAAAAATTCTTGTAAATATTTCCCTACTCGAATAATACATACATGCTGATTTACATTAGCTTCAGGAAACTTATCAGGGACTAAACTACTACGTCCAATTGAGCCACCTGTAATATTTAGCAAGATATCGCCTGAATAAATCTTTGATGTAGACATTTCATCATGAATGGCTTCAGAGATATAAACACTTTCAGAGTTATCTACTCTTAAGCCATCATTGTAAACATTTTGGCTTCTAATAAATAAAACACCTTCGTCTTGGTATATTTCAGCTCCACCTTTAGGTGTTTTACCACTACCAATTTTTAATGCATGAAATCCTATTTTTGTCGCAGTCCAATTCTGAGGCACTTCTCCTAACCATTCCACACCCGAATCTTTCATCAGGACATTCGGATCGAGTCCTTTGGTTACGGCATGACTAATCACCGCTTGGCGTTTTTCTTTCAGCAGTTCAATCAGTTGTTGTTGTTTTTCAATTAGGTGATCGATTTTGGTAGTTTCGTGGTCGAGGAATTCAATAATTTTATAAATATCACTTTGGGATTTAGGCAAAGCTACTTTAATGTCACCTACCGTATCGGTATTCAAATTTAATTGTGTTCCCATTTTACCTAATCCTTTATAGGCTTGTTCGCCTGCAAAGACATAGAACAAATATTTATTGGGAATTTTTAACTCAGGAAAATATACAAATCCATCGTGGATACAAGCTTTGATTTTATTAATACATGGTTTCCCAACAGTACCTGCGATACTGAGGAATAATTGGTTAGGTTCTAATTTAACACTTAAGGAACTACCAAGGTCGGACATTGTCTGTGTAGTATTTAGAAGATACATATCCGATGCTGATACATCTGCAATCCTAACCCATGCATATTCACCATTATCATCGAAATACTTTGGGTCATCGATTGGTCGTGGACTTGCTCCCCGCTTGACAGTACTTAAGTGTTTAATTTTTATAATGTCCCATTCTCTTGGAACATTTTCCAACCACTCAACCCCTGAATCCTTATACTCCGCGTATTTCTGATACTTCACCATTATGAATGCACCTCTTGCAGCAGCTGCATAATCTCGGCACTCACCGCATCCAAATCCGCATCAATCTCAGCTAAATCACGCGGTGGCTGGTACACGTAGAAATGACGGTTAAACGGAATTTCATAACCGACAATGCCAATCTCGCCATCTTTCTCATCGCGCTTGTCCGCGTTGATCCAGGCATCCGGCACGTGTGGCTGTACTTCACGTTTGAAGTAATCTTCAATCAGCTCTGTAGTGCTGACTTTTGGATTAAGTGCAATGTTCTCCGCATCACGCAAATCCCCATCCTGCACAAACTCCACCACCTTGCCCTGATAACTAAACTGGCCATACAGTGGTTTTTCTGCGTGTTTCAGCACCTTGTTAATCACCGGTTCAGCTTCTGGATTTTTCCAGGTGATGGCTTCTAACAGCTGTTTCTTCTCTTTGGCATCCAGCTTCATGTCGGTCTGCTTGAGGGCTTTTTTCAACACTTCATCAAACTGGTTAAAGTCATCAAACTGCTCAGTACCAATCACCTCTTGTAACGCCTCGGCTTTTTCCATCAGGGCTTTCTGGAATAGCCAGATTTTGCTATCCAATACCTCTTTAATGTCTTTTTCTTTTAGCTCAGCGAACTCGGCTTTAATCAGGGCACGCACCTCAAGCGCCACGTCCTGCAACTGACCATAAGTTTCTGCTGTCCACGCTGTACCAAAGGCTGTGCCCAATTGTGCATCGATACTTTGCATCACGGCATTAAACGGTTTCGGGGCAAAGCGTAATGATGCAATCGCGCTATCCGTGATCTGTGCCGATAAACGTAATGGACGTTCAATGGTCACGCGACGGTAGCCAAATTCGTGGCTGGCAAAGATTTTGCTGGCGAATGGTTTTTGCTGTTCGGTTTCGCCATCCTGCGCCAAGGTGTCTACCGCGACAAAGTCACCGTAATTTTGGGTAATGGTGGCAATTTCAGCTTCAGTCAGATAGTTACGCTTTGAACCAAGCGACTTACGCATTTTGGTACTGAGGTTTGAGGCATTGATCAGTTGTACCTTGCCTTTGCGTTCAGTGGCTTTTTTATTGCTGAGTACCCAGATATAGGTGGCAATCCCGGTGTTGTAGAACATGTCGTTGGGTAGGGCAATAATGGCTTCCAGCAAGTCGGCTTCTAAAATATAGCGACGGATCTCACTTTCGCCACTGCCTGCACTACCGGTAAATAAAGGTGAACCATTCAGGATAATCCCGATGCGGCTGCCACTCTCGCTACTACTGGCATCACGCATCTTGCTGATCAGGTGCATCAGGAATAATAGTGAACCATCCGATACCCGTGGCAAGCCTGCACCGAAACGTCCATCAAAGCCTTTTTGTTCATGCTCGTCCTTGATGTCCTGTTCGATCTTTTTCCAGTCCACACCAAAGGGTGGATTCGACAGCATGTAGTCAAACTGATCAACAGAGAGTTGATCATTTGACAGCGTGTTACCGAGTTTAATCCGGCTCACGTCTTGGCCTTTAATCAGCATGTCGGCTTTACAGATGGCGTAGGATTCAGGATTGAGTTCCTGACCAAACGCACGCATCACGGCATTCGGGTTCAGCTCATGCAGATATTCCATACCCGAAGAGAGGAAGCCACCCGTCCCCGCTGTAGGATCGTAAATGGTACGGATAATGCCATCTTTGGTCAGTACATCATCATCTTCCATAAAGACCAATGCTGTAGTCAAACGCACGATGTCACGCGGGGTAAAGTGTTCCCCTGCGGTTTCATTAGAACCTTCAGCAAAACGACGGATCAGTTCTTCAAACACCAAGCCCATGTCATGGTTGGATACGTTCTTTGGACTCAGATCCGTGGTAGCAAACTTTTGCACGACTTTATACAAAAGGTTGGCATCATCGAGTAAGCCTACAAATTCGATGAAGTTAAAGTATTCAAATATCTCACGGGCATCTTTAGAGAAACTTTGCACATAGGTGCTTAAGTTGGCCTTGATATCACTCTGCCCCATTTTGCTAAGATCCATTGGGGAAGTGTTAAAGAAGGCCAAACCATTGGTGGCACGCAGCAATAACTTTTCTTGAGCTTCTTCTGGCAGATTCAGCTTGGAGACTTTTTCATGTTCTGCCAGTACCGCAGCCTTGCTTTCTTCCAGTACACATTCCAGACGACGTAACAAGGTAAATGGCAGAATGATGCGACCATATTGCGATTGTTTAAAGTCACCACGCAGTAGGTCGGCAACCGACCAGATGAAAGAAGCGATTTGTGAAAAGTTATTGTTGGTCATAGTGGCGAATCAATTCCTGAATTCTTATCAGTGATCAGTATCTGGCGACACTTCGGTTGCTAGAGATAATACTGATAATTTTTTAACTGTTGGATAATATTATATTATTTAAAAGCAGATTGTTGATTATTCATTTATTGCGTGAGAGTTAAGCGACAAATTTTGTCGTCTGGTTTCAGATTTTTCTCATAGAAGGTTCATCCACCATAACGCTACAACCCTGCTTTTGAAAGCCGTGCCTATTTATAAGCCCATCTGCTAAACTAGGCTTACATCACCTTTGTTCAAGGAAATTCCAGAATGCTAAACACTCTCGAACAGAAAAAAAAATATATCCAAGCTACGCGCTTGCAGAATTATCAAGCCAGTTTAAAGCTGGAAGGCATTAACCCGTCCTCAACCGCACCGGCATTAAGTAAAGCTCAGATTCTACAGAAATATAAGAAATTCTCACAGACCTCGGAATCGTGATCAGGCTTCCTTATGGATAAATATGGTGAAATGGGTGACAGCATTTACTGTTACCCGGACTCGGACGTCCTCAAAAACAAACTGAACATTCAGGATGCTAAAATTCTGCAACAGGCAGAACTGGAGTTGACTGAGTATGCCAGCACACGAATTGAGTATGCCGAGCCACCTTACGATCTCAAATACCTGCAATCCATTCACTTTCAGCTCTTTTCAGACCTGTATGCCTGGGCAGGTGAACTAAGACAAGTGGATATTGCCAAAGGCGATACCCGCTTTTGTACCTTCCCCCGTATTGAAATTGAAGCCAATAAGCTCTTCAAGCAACTTGAGCAGCAGCACTATTTTCAAGGTTTAGCCAAACCAGCACTTATCCAAAAAATCGCTGATTTTTATTGTGAAGTCAACGTGATTCACCCATTTCGTGAAGGCAATGGACGCACTCAGCGTATTTTCTTTGAGCATTTACTCGCCCACTGCGGCTATGGCGTACAATGGGATAAAATTGACAATAAAGAAGTTTGGATTCAGGCCAATATTGATGGATTCAACTGCCGGCTAGATGGACTGATCGCTATTTTTGAAGCCTGCATTATCACTCCTGAATAACAAAAAAATGGGTATACGGATTTAATGGTTGATGGGGCACCTTCACCCCATCAATCTGATACCACCCTCAGATGGTTGATAGATCGACTCCGTAGTTGAGTTCCTCTGCGAAGTCCGGCAGTCCGTAACCGATGGTTTTCTTGTAGAAAGGAGAGACCTTCGCAGTCGGTGCCTTCTTCTTGTGCTTCGTGGTGTAGAGCATTCGTGCCCGCATCACCTCGAAGGAGTAACCGCGCCCTTCACGGTTCTTGTCCTTGGCCAGTCGGTTGATGGACTCCGTGTAAGCGTTGGTGACGGGCATGTCCGTCTCGAAGTAGGTCATGGTCTCTTCGCGCCAGTTTCCCACTGCCCTGACCAGATCGCTCCAGACTTCCTTTTGGCCCTTCGGGATGGTGGCTATCCACTCGTCCAGGGCGGCTTCTGCCTGGAGCCGTGTGGTGGCGTCCCAGATGCCGTAGAAGCGCTCCTTGTGCTCGTAGGCGGCCAGCAGTTGCGGGAACGCGCCTGTCCAGGTCTCCATGATGAGGCGCTCCCGGTCTGAGACTTCGTGAGCGCGTTTCAGCAGGATTTTCCGGTCTCCCTTGAGAGTCCGGCTCTGGGACGGTTTCAGCTCCTTTCTGAGGCCCTTGCGCACTCTCTCTAGGTCAACACGGCCAGCGCACCCCACAGGTAGCCGGAAACGGGTTGGCGCGTCTCGGGCGGCAGTTTGTCAGGGGCGTTCACGGCAATGCCTCCTCGTGCGCCCGCTCGGCTGGCATGGAGGCCAGTTGCGCGTCCAGGCCGATGCCCGCCTCGAAGGCCGCCCGCACGAAGCACAGCCGTTGCAAGGCGGCATCATTGAACAGGCCATAGCCGCCCGGGGTGCACGCCACCGGACGCAGCAATCCGCGCAGCAGGTAGTCGCGCACGATATGCACGCTCACCCCGGCATCAAGGGCCAGCCGGGACACGGTGTAGGCGCTCATTGAAAACCTCCTTTTTTTATCCAGCGCAGCAGGAAAGCTGCTTCACGTCCTTGTTGAAGGTCTGCGCCGCAAGCTTCAACCCCTCGACCATTGTCAGGTAGGGGAACAACTGGTCAGCCAGTTCCTGCACCGTCATGCGGTTGCGGATGGCGAGCACCGCCGTCTGGATCAGTTCGCCCGCTTCCGGGGCCACCGCCTGCACGCCGATGAGCCGTCCGCTACCTTCCTCGATGACCAGCTTGATGAAGCCGCGTGTGTCGAAGTTGGCAAGCGCTCGCGGAACGTTGTCGAGTGTCAGCGTGCGACTGTCGGTCTCGATGCCATCGTGGTGCGCTTCCGCCTCGCTGTAGCCCACGGTGGCGACTTGCGGGTCGGTGAACACCACTGCCGGCATCGCGGTCAGATTGAGGGCTGCGTCGCCGCCGGTCATGTTGATCGCGGCACGGGTGCCGGCGGCCGCTGCCACGTAGACGAACTGCGGCTGGTCGGTGCAGTCGCCGGCCGCGTAGATGTTCGGGTTGCTCGTGCGCATGCCTTGGTCGATAACGATGGCCCCTTGCGCATTGACAGTGACCCCCGCCGCGTCCAGCGCGAGGCTGCGCGTATTCGGTGCCCGACCGGTGGCAACCAGCAACTTGTCAGCGCGCAATTCACCGTGTCCGGTGGTCAGCACGAATTCGCCGTTCACATGGGCGACCTGGCTGGCTTGCGTGTGCTCCAGCACCTCGATGCCCTCGGCACGGAAAGCGGCTGTCACCGCCTCGCCGATGGCCGGGTCTTCACGGAAGAACAAGGTATTGCGCGCCAGGACCGTGACCTTGCTGCCCAGCCGGGCAAAGGCTTGCGCCAGCTCCAGCGCCACCACCGACGAGCCGATTACGGCAAGGCGTTCGGGAATGGTGTCGCTCGCCAGGGCCTCGGTGGAAGTCCAGTAGGGTGACTCTTTCAAGCCCGGAATCGGCGGGACCGCCGGGCTGGCACCCGTGGCGACCAGGCAGCGGTCGAACATCACGACGCGCTCGCCACCCTCGTTCAAACGGACGGTAAGGCTCTGGTCGTCCTTGAAGCGCGCCTCACCGTGCACAACGGTGATGGCCGGATTACCGCCCAGGATGCCTTCGTACTTGGCGTGCCGCAGTTCGTCGACGCGGGCCTGCTGCTGGGCCAGCAGCTTACTGCGGTCAATCGTAGGCACAGTTGCCGCAATACCGCCATCGAACGGGCTTTCCCGGCGCAGATGGGCGATGTGGGCGGCGCGGATCATGATCTTGGACGGCACACAGCCGACATTGACGCAGGTGCCGCCGATGGTGCCGCGCTCGATCAGCGTGACCTGCGCGCCTTGCTCGACGGCCTTCAGTGCTGCCGCCATTGCCGCGCCACCGCTACCAATGACGACGACCTGCAACGGGCGTTCGTTGCCACTGGGCTTATCAGCGGCCCCTATCCAGCCGCGCATCTTGTCGAGCAGGCCGGCGCGGTTGTCCGTCGGTGGCGCATCGGCAAGCGTTGCCTCGTAGCCCAGTCCGGCCACAGCGGTAGTCAGCGCATCCGATGACGTGCCCGCCTCAATGGCGAGTTGCGCTGTGCCCTTCGGATAGGACACCAGCGCCGATTGCACGCCGGGCACTTTCTCCAAGGCTTCCTTGACGTGAGCCGCGCACGAGTCGCAGGTCATCCCGGTGATTTTCAGGGTGGTCATGTATTTTTCCTTTTCTGTGGTGGCTACGGCTGTTGCCGTCAGCCACGTTGTTCTGGCAATTCACAGCTGTCCGGCCCGCAGCGGCGATGTGCTGGCGAGATGAAATCCCAGACCGACACCCCATCCATCAAGGCCAGGCCGACATAGAGCAGTCCACCGCTCTGCCAGCCGTAAGCCCGCATTAAAAACACCGCTGCCAGCACCAAGATCGGGCCTATCGTGCCGAGCGCCGTGCGTCGCCACTGTCGATGATTGAGCCAAGCGATAGCATTGGCGAGTAACGTGATGCCGGCGAACATCGGCAGCAGGATGCCAATGAATAGCCCCTCGTACTGGCTCAAGAAGCCCAGTCCGATGGCCGCGCCAAAGCTGGCGATGGCAGGAAAACAGGCGGCGCAGCCCATCGCGGAAACGACGCTGCCGAGCGCGCCGGTTTTGCCAGCGATGCGCGTGATGAGTCCCATGTGTCGCTCCCGAGTTCGGTTAACGGATCAGCGTTTGAGGCTGGACGGATAGCCCGCGTCCTCGGTCGCCTTGGTCAACTTCTGGACGTTGGTCTTGGCATCGTCGAAGGTGACGACGGCCTGGCGCTTGTCGAAACTTACGTCGGTCTTGCTCACGCCCTCAACCTTGGAAAGCGCGTGCTTGACAGTGATCGGGCAAGAGGCGCAGGTCATGCCAGGCACGGACAGCGTGACGGTCTGAGTGGCGGCGAACACGGGGGCAACGAAAGCGGCGAGAGCGAGGGAGGCAAACAGCTTTTTCATGATGAACTCCTGATTAGTAGAAAAATGGCATGACGTAGGGAAAACCAAGCGCGACCAAGACCAACACGGCGACGAACCAGAAAATGAGCTTGTAGGTGGTGCGCACTTGCGGAATCGCGCACACCTCGCCCGGCTTGCAGGCTGCGGTCGGTCGGACGATGCGCCGCCAGGCAAAGAACAGTGCAACCAGCGCCGCGCCGATGAAGATCGGCCGATACGGCTCCAATACCGTCAGGTTGCCGATCCATGCCCCGCTGAACCCCAAGGCGATCAAAACCAGCGGCCCCAGGCAGCAGGCCGACGCAAGAATGGCGGCCAGCCCACCGGCGAAGAGCGCGCCGCGCCCGTTTTGTGGTTCAGACATACGCTTGTCCTTTCAAATTTGGTTTGGATAGCTTAAGCTTACTTCCGTAGTTATGTACGGAGTCAAGCGATATGCAAATTAATTTTGAGAATCTGACCATTGGCGTTTTTGCCAAGGCGGCCGGGGTCAATGTGGAGACCATCCGGTTCTACCAGCGCAAGGGCCTGCTGCCGGAGCCAGACAAGCCCTATGGCAGCATTCGCCGCTATGGCGAGGCGGATGTAACACGAGTGCGGTTCGTGAAATCGGCCCAGCGGCTGGGCTTTAGCCTGGACGAAATCGCCGAGCTACTGCGGCTGGAGGATGGCACCCATTGCGAGGAAGCCAGCGGCCTGGCCGAGCACAAGCTCAAGGATGTGCGCGAGAAGATGGCCGACTTGGCACGCATGGAGGCCGTGCTGTCTGAACTGGTGTGCGCCTGCCATGCGCGGAAAGGGAACGTTTCCTGCCCGCTGATTGCGTCACTACAGGGCGAAGCAGGCCTGGCAAGGTCAGCTATGCCTTAGCGTGCTTTATTTTCCGATTTCTGAGGTGCCCCCACCCAGAGAGTGACCCGCTTGCCGTGGATGGGCAGATCACGATAGGGAACGTCACGCTTGCCGAACCGTACGAACTCACCCTGCACGCCGCATTCCTCGCAGGCGATGGGATCGGGCACGTCCACCTCGAAGTGCATTTCGTCGTCGGTTGATTTGCAGCCCAGTACTTGGTATTGCGGCAGGTCAAGGATGTTGTCGGGAAGTTCGGTCATGGTGTTGTATAGGCGTAGGTGTCAGTCAGATCCATCCGACTCGGCATTGGTGTTTGCTTTTTTACCCAACAAGCTGCTGGAAACTAAAAGTAAGGCACCGAGGACAATTGCAATATCAGCCAGGTTGAAGGCCGGCCAATGCCAGTCTCGCCAATAGAAATCAAAGGAATCCACAACATAGCCGCGAAAGACCCGGTCAATCAGGTTGCCCATGGCGCCACCGAGGATAAGACTGTAAGCGATGGCTTCTCCTTTATGACGATTTTCAAGGATCAGCTTGATCAGAAAAATCGAGACCACTACCGCGATTCCGATAAAAAAGTAGCGCTGCCAGCCTCCACCATTCGCAAAAAGACTGAATGCGGCACCGGTATTCCATACGTGTACCCAGTTAAAGAATGAGGTCACTGAAATAGACTCGCCATATGCCATTGATTGTTGCACCAGCCATTTTACGGCCTGATCAGACGCTGCCAGCAGGCCCGATATGGACAATAGGGCATACGGCGAGAGCTTTTTGCCAATAATGAGCATTATTTAACCCTTCAACGCCAAAATGCGTCTAGCACCGTTAAGTACAATTACCCCCACGATGGTGCCGATAATCAGATCCGGATAATTGGACCCGGTCCACGCGACCAGAGCGCCGGCGGTGATGACCCCCAGGTTGATCACCACGTCGTTGGCCGAGAATATCCAGCTTGCCTTCATGTGCGCTCCGCCCTCCCGATGTTTGGATATGAGCAGCAGACAACTGGTATTGGCAATCAATGCGACGAAGGCGATCGCCATCATCATCAGCGATTCAGGCTCACTACCGAAAACAAAGCGTCGCACCACCTCGACGAGTACGCCGATAGCCAAAATCAGTTGCAGTACCCCTGCCAGATGCGCGGCACGTACCTGCATTTTCGCACTGCGCCCTACGGCATAGAGAGCCAGACCATAGACGGCTGCATCGGCAAACATATCCAGGGAATCAGCGATCAGGCCGGTAGACTGGGCGATCAGGCCAGCAGTCATTTCCACCACGAACATGATCGCATTGATACCGAGCAACACGCGCAGAGTGCCTGACTCCTGCGTAGCAGAGACTGCCGAGCTCTCAGCGGCCTTGATCGTCTCTGGGTCGGCAATGACGGTTTCCTGAAGCGAGGCGCCTAGCCCCAAGGTCGCCAGTTTCGCGGTAATGGGCTCAGCCTCGCCGTCATGCACGACCTTCAACCGGCGGTTCGACAAGTCGAAGGACAGTGCCCGAATCCCCTCAACGCCGTTCAGGGCCAGGCGAATCATGCGCTCTTCTGATGGACAGTCCATCTTCGGCACGGCATAAACACTGACCCATCTCCCTGGCGCCTCGGAGGAGGCCTGCATATCGATATCCGCCGCAGGCCTTGCATGGTCGCCACAGGGGCCTCCGCAGTTTTTACTCATGATATGACTCCACTTGAATGTGATCGGGTTTTCATTTAAAACTATATAGTAGCTATAATGTCAATAGCGTAGAGAATCCGTTGCGGAGGAACCCGATGCGTATTGGTCAGTTGGCACAGTCAGTAGGGGTAGATACACAGACGATCCGCTTCTACGAACGGCAGGGCTTGTTGCCGCCGCCTGGTCGGCAGGAGAACGGTTACCGTGTCTATACCGAGAAACACGTTGAGCGGCTGGCCTTTATTCGTCGCTGCCGCATCCTGGATCTGTCACTGGCAGAAATTCACGAACTAAAGCGCTATCAGGACGACCCTCATCAGTCCTGTACCGCTGTCAATGCCTTGCTCGATGATCACATCTCTCATGTGCGCTCGCAGATAACCGCTCTACAGGCGCTTGAGAAACAACTCGTTTCACTAAGAGCGCGTTGCAACGATGACCGGGAAGTTAAGGCGTGTGGGGTTCTTGCTGGAATTAGCGAGGGAAGCATGCATCAGCAGTAGGTTGGAGTGCCAACCAGATAATCCGATGAGATGCCGGTTTGCCTCACTCTCATGCAAAGGTAAGATCAACCATTTAATCCGCTTACCCAAAAAAATTAAGGGAGCCAAAGCTCCCTTCAATTAGTGACTAGCCAACTTGTTCAGAATCCATTAATTGACTTACCAAGCTGACTAGATAATTCAACTGTGCTCAATTCACAGCTCTAACACTCTGCTGCAACCCCTGCTGAATCTCCTGCACATAGCCCAATTGCGCTGAATGCTCTGTATCTGCAGCACTGTCATTGTTTGGATAAAATTCCTCCAGCAATTCCATCCCCTCCTCTGCATGCACCTCAAACTTGGCATTGGCAAAACCCTGCCGTGCAATCTGATCTAATGCCGCCTGATCAAACCCCGCCTGCTTCCCCTGTTGGTCAATCTCCTTAGCCGTCTGAATTGCTGTTTGCAAATCCACGCCTTCCCGTAACGTTAAATCCACGTAATACACGGGCTGACGATAGCTTTGAGTTGTGCTTTTCCCACGCAACGTGAGCTGCAACGGCAAACACGACAACAAACCACCTGATGCTGCATGGTAGTAATTCAAACGTGCTGCCAAAGTGCGAATACTGTTAAAACCTGTGGTTCTGAAGATAAAAGTCCCAAACTCATCGGCTTCGCCTAAATTGACATGCAGGCGTCCATAAGGCTTACAATGTCCACCCTGTCCAAGTGGGCATAAGTCGGGGGATGGACAAGGATGTTGCTCTACACCTTGTGATGTCATACGCTGACACGTCTGACCATTCCCCACACAAATCGGGCGACCTGTCTGTCGGTCAAATAAACTATATTCAGCTCGAAGATTGAGTTCAGGGTCATTGAAGATCATACGTACAGGGATGCTACGCAGCTTTTGATTCGGTGCTTGACTACGCAATTGCTCATCCAAGGGGTGTTTAATCCAACCGTCCTTACCCTGTATTTGACTGGTAATGGTGAACTGATCGTCTTTCTCTGGCAGACGCTTGCCATTCTTTTCTATTACACGGCCAATACTGATCCGTCCCAAGATGGGTGGTGTGATTGCTAAACCTTTAATCATGTTGAAATTCCTCTGTCGTTGAGATGTTTAGATGTGTTGCACTGTTTGCTTAAAATAAAATTGGAATAAAAAATCCCATGCAGGGCTGCACGGGATTTCAGGTTTCTTCTTGCTGAGTGATTAACTCTAAGTTTTGAGCTAATCGTGATAAATGTTGAAACGACGACTGCCTGCTTTCTGCAGTGGGTACTGTTGGATGAGTTCAGGTTGGTGCTGAAGTAAGGACTTGATGTCTAGGCTGATACTGTCCTTGCTCTTTTTCCAAGTCACCGAGCCTTGCTGAAATACGGCACGTTCATGTTCCTGCATCAGTGCCTGAACACGGTGTTTAAGTAGGTCAAATTGGCTTTGGTGCTGTTCAATCTGCTGTTTCTCCTGTATCAGCTGATCAAACAGTTCATTGGCAAGTTCCACCTCCGTTAGATCAACACAGCTCAGTGGGGTATGTTCAGGATAGAGCTGTTGTAAAGCTTTGGCTGCCGATTCACTGGCATCCACTGCTGGTGGAACATCATTTTCTACACATTCCCAAAACAGCCGTTCTGCCTGAATGATCTGTTCAATCAGAGCTTCATTACGACTGACTTTGTAGATTTTGGTTTCCTGCCCACACAGCAACACACAAATATGTGCCGCTTGCTTGCCTGTCACCGCCAGTTGATGTTGTACTTGACACAGTACATACAGAGGTACGCCTTCCTTCCACAGTTTGGCACCATATTCCCCTGCAGTTTTGCATTCCAGTATTTGTACTTCTTCATTGCCCACCACGGCATAATCCAAGTTTGCCAACATAAAGGCTTTGTCAGGATCAGGATGCTGCAGTACAGCATTGACCCGACGGACTTTATTGTTGGTGTGCATGCTGTAGTATTCTGCGACCAAGGGTTCCAACTGTTTGCCCCAATATAAAGGTGCATGTCCTGAGCTTTCATCTTCAATGTTTTGCTGTACCCGTCCTGTTTTAATCATCCACAGTTCCAGCATCGACATATAGGGATTCAAGCCACAGGCAGCTGCGGCATCACTGCTGCCGATCCCCTGTTTACGCACTTCCAGCCATGCCTGATAGTCCAGTTGTTTAGTATTGATCAGACGTTTGGCATTTAAGCTGCGTTTTGAAGGGCTTGGTGGTGGATGTAGCTGTCCTGAATCAGCGACAGCTGTTGGGTTGGTTGTGGTTAAAGTGCTCTGATGCATTGTAGGTTTTGTAGTTATGCTTTGATTCATGTGCTGTTCCTCATCTGAATACGTTCTAAAAAAACGGCATAAAAAAAGCCACATCCGAAGATGTGGCAAAGAGGGATCGTTAATGAGGAGGACACTTGATCGTACGGATCATATGCCCTGATGGTAAAGTCTCAAAATTAAATTCAGCTTAAACGGCTAAGTGTAAAGCTTGCTCCAATCCACGTTGTTTCAATGCTGCACCTGCACCAAACCAAGCAGAGTCAAGGCGGTGATCGGTACTCATCGCACGACGTTCATGATCCACAAATTCGGTGATTGCACAAAGCAGTCCATAAGCGGTATCTTTGGCTGAAGATAGGTCTGCTCCACGTCCCTGCCCATTAAACATATTCATGACTTTGGTCATGGCACGTCCATTCGGTTCAGTTTTATTCGGCTGTGGATTGGCTTGGGATGCAACATTACGGTAGTACTGAATGATGTTATCCTCCTGTTCCATCGCACTTAGGCTATTGTTGTTAAATACCGCATCAAAATAAGCCGCTGCTTCTTTCTGGGTGACTTTACGTTGGGTAAGTTGTTTCATTTCATACATATGGTCGTACCATGTTTTCACTGAAATACCAAGTTGATCTTTGACTTTGTCGGCATCAAACTTAGTACTGTGCGGTACTTTGACCACGCCTGCATTGGAACTCTGTCCACGCAAGGCAATGGCTAAAGTGTTGTTACACACCACACGGATATTGGTGAATTGTGCGGTGGTGGCTAAGGTGCCATCACATGCGGTTGCCAGCAGAATATAGCCATTGCTGACATCTCCACCTTTCAATTCTGCGGTTTGGCCTGTACGTGCCAAGGCCCAGAATTTTTTCCCACCCTTTAAGACACCTGCGGTTTCCAGTTCAAAGCCTGATTGCTCTGTCAGGTCTCGGTAGAATTCCAGAATCTCTATTGGTTGGACTTCTTGATAACGCTGACTCACCACCGATAAAGGTGCATGGGTATCTGAACGGTACAGTACCCGTTGTTCTTCATACGGCATGATGATGCTTTGTCCACGTGAGTTTTGAGCCATGTAGCTGACATTGGATGATTCAATGCGCCAGTCCATACCTGCTTGCTTGGCCCAGACTTCAATCGGTTGGTTTGGGCTGAGTTGATTGCCTAGACCATGCCATGGGGTTTGACCGACATACGCCATTTGTTCAATTTGATGTGCCATTTTGATTATTCCTCAAATAAAAGTGAAAGATGTAACCGTGTAAAGTCAGAGATGCGATTACGGCACCCATGCAAACGCTTGTTGGCAATCCAGACAGAGATACTGCTCGGCATTGCTGTAGTACTTTTCAAAGGCATACTGACTCACCACCACCAGTACGCCACCCACCACCACCCCAACAGCTGCACCGAAGAGTGGTGAAAAGCCTGACTTGCGAGCGACCTGCATCCCCAACATCGCCATCTGTGTTGGTGAGATACAACGTTGTAGTTGCTCAAAATAATTGGCATGCGTATTGCCTGAATCGGTTTGTCTGACCTGGGTAGACTGACAGTAGGGACATCGAATAAAAGACATGGGTATTCCTTGCGAAATGAATTCAGTGCAAAGCGCTGAATGAAGGGCATAAAAAAACCGTGCCCATTGAGGACACGGTTTGATTTGGTGTTTCATCTAAATTTAAATGCTGTGTTTTAACATTTAGAATGCAAGACGGTTATTGAAAGCTATAGCTTGCAGTGCCTTTATCTGTTTCGACATCAACCTGCACCACATTACTGTAGCTACAGTCTGTTAATTTCAGTCTTAAACGTTGCCCCATCTTAAAGTGCTGCGGATATTCCAATGATCGACGATAGCCTTCATAACGACATTGTCCATGATTGACAGAAACATGGCTGACATCGATAGGCTCTGCAATATTGGAACGGATGGTCAATACCGTAGCGGATTGATTTTGGGCATACCAATTACTGGTATCAATTACATCGAGTTCGACCGTAAACGTGTTTGGATCAAGACCTGCATTACAGCCACTCAGCATGATGCCTGTCGTTGTAGTCACTACGAGGAGTAAGGGTTTTAAAAGTTGCTTCATCAAATTCATCCTTAGCAGTAGTTATAGCTCACGCCATAATCGCCTGTATTTAAATCAATGCTGGCCAAATGGATTTCACAGTCTGTGCCGTTATCAAATTTATAAACGTAGTAGCGATTACCCGCTTGCTCCGATTCCAGTGCGCCATGTTCTTGCAAGCTAAAGTCTTGCACTGATTTGCCTGTATCTTTTGCGGCTTTGGCAAAGATATAGCGTTGATACTTGTCTATATTGTCCTGCTCAAATTCAGGCAGTTCATCATAAGGCAGCATCGACAGTAAGGTATCCACCGCCTTAAGGTTTTGATCAAACTCAAAACTCAGCAGCTCAGGCTCATGATCTGATGGACTCAGACTTTTGCTTCCCGTGGTCAATTCTTTGACATCAATCCCATCCACTTCCGCTGCGGGAATCTCGGTTGATGCGGCAGAAGTGGCGGATTCTAAAGGCTGTGCAGAGCTGGTCTCAGAAGTGTTGGCTGGAACCGTTTTTTCAGTTGGGTGTTTAGGGCTAAAGAAGTAGAAGCCTGCGATGCTGATCAAGGTCAGGGCTAAGATTGCCGCCAAGCCCAATATGGTTTTTTGGGTCATTTGAATGTTCCCCCTCATTTAGTTGGGCACAGTGACTTGACCATTCTGCGCATTAAAGTGAACAAAACGTGGACAACCACCTTGAAAGTTCACCGTGAAATTACGCCAACCACGGTTGCCAGGATTGGTTTTATAAAGACATTGATAAACCCCACCGCCTGTATGACGTGCTTGAACAAGGTAGGATTCACTGGCTTGTGCAAACCAGCCTGCCTGCGCCAATGATGCGCTTGCAAGTAGTGATGAAATCAGAGTCGTTTTTAGGAAGGTTTTAAACATCATCATTTTCTCTTTTTTATAGGCATCACTGGTCTTGGTCTTAATCAGACACAGTGTTCCCCATGTCATAAATGTTGGAATGAATATCTATGTTTTTTTGAAGTGTTATAGACGATAAAGCACAAAAATCTACGCCCCTCAAAACAGCATGAGAGATTCATCTTCATATCGGTAATATGTACTTAAAAAAGTTTTATTCTTAGAAAGTGATCGACACAGCAATGCATGAAATACAGAGCATCAGGTCACATTACCCTTGTGGTGTAGATTGGGCACACACATAAAAAAAGAGAAATATAAAAGACAGTATTGATGTAAGCGCATGGTGTACTCCTTTGTTTTAAAAGAATCCTGCCAAATCACTGTCAATTGATGGTGGCAGAACGAAAGAGGGTTGACAGACTGGTAACAAAGAAACCAGCACGCGCAAGCGCGTCCCCCCTCCGCCCTACCGCAAAGAAGGGGGACGAACGGGTCCACAACATGCAAAATCAGATTTCACATATTGTCTTTGTTAATGGGTCTGTCAAAACCCGCTGACGATGTAGGTCAGCAGACTAAGGATAATCTGCACGCTGTAGAGCGTCAAGCAAGCTAAATAGATGGGGAGTGAAAATATTTATAATTAAAAAATGTTTGAATAAGAATTTAGTTAGATTTAAATACAGCTTATTAAACTATATTCCTTAATCTTCCAAATACCACCAAAAGAAATCAATCCAATCCAAAATTTGATGAGGGGTAGGTTGAGGGGTAAAAACACAGACAAAAAATAAGCCCTTGCAAATACAAGGGCTTATCTTAAAATTTGGCGGAAGCGGTGAGATTCGAACTCACGGAGGACTCACACCCTCGTCGGTTTTCAAGACCGGTGCATTAAACCGCTCTGCCACGCTTCCAATGGCGGCTATCATATAAAGAAAAATTCAGCTTGGCAAATAGTTTCTAAAAATTATTATCCAAATGTTCAAAATAAAATCAAAAATCAGTCATTTTCTGCAATTTCAGGCTTTTCATAGCGTATCGAATTAATAAACCAGCTCTTTTTACCCAGCGGTGTCTGCACTTCCACCTCATCATCCACCTGTTTAGACAACAAAGCCCGAGCCATAGGTGAATCAATCGAAATATGTTGTGGATGATGATCATAAATTTCATCCACGCCCACAATTCTCAAGGTCTTTTGCTCGCCTTGTTCATTTTCAATTTCGACCCATGCGCCAAAATATACTTTGCCCTCTTGTTCAGGTGCAAAATCAACAATGCGCAATTCTTCCAAACGCTTGCCCAAATAACGCACCCGACGGTCAATTTTACGCAAAAGCTGTTTATTATATTGGTATTTTCTGAACGATCGCCTAGGCTTGCCGCCCAGTTTACTTTTTTGGTGATTTCAGGGCGTTCTTCGTGCCACAAATGCTTTAACTCAGCCACGAGTTTATCGTGTCCAGAACGTGTAATTAAGTTAGATTTCATGGTGTTTTTGCAGCCATTTTTTTACATTTGGTTAACATAAATCGTATATTTTATTGCATTTTTATACACAATAAAAATTTATAAAATTTATTCCCCAATGAAATTAATATCTTATGTTGTATTTTTAAAAAAATTTATGTACAAAATTTGACATCCAAAATTTTCATCTTTATTATTCGCACATCTTTAATTTTTGATCACTTTTTAACCCGTGTAGAAATTTTACACACTTTCCCTTTAATCCCAAGTCATTTTGAATGACGTCATGACTGCCCAACCCTTATTGAATTTATCAAACTTGAAAAAGTTCAAGGCATGTTGCCTTTGCTTTTTAGGGCATAAATTACTTGTAGCGGAGCCAACATGCACAGTAGTTCAACGTCTGGGTCTAGGCTTAGCCTTCACTCATTTTTTAATCACCTCCCATTCAAAGTCCTCGCTTTCAGTACTGCTCTTCTCCCATTTCACAGTATTAACGCAGGCAAAGCCGTTCATCAATTTGACAGCGTCGTCAATCAGAATAAATTGACCGTTGTGTCTGTGGAAAATCCAACCACAGTGTTTAAAGATGGACAACATTTACATGGCTTTGGTTATGACCTTGTGCGTAACTATGCCGAAAGCATGAATGTAAAACTCGAATTTAAAACGGTAAGCGACAATGCGACCGCTTTAAAATGGGTGTCTTCTGGTAAAGCTAATTTTGCCATGACCACCTCGAGTATCCAAAGCATTGAAAAGCAGCAACTCACGGCATTTTCTGCCAGTTGCGGCGATTTAAATACTTTAAAGCGCAATGGTTTAAATACTGAGCTGAACTGGGTGTTTAAACACGCAGATGATCCACTGAGTCAAACCGCAAGCAACTTTGTGTGTCGTGGCAAGCAAAATGGCGCCATTAGCCAATTGGCTTCATTTTATAATCGTAATGTGGTCAAACAAGAATCGTGGGATATCATCCAGCGTGATTTGCGTAATCGCTTACCTTTATATAAAGCCAACTTTAAAAAGACGGCCACGCAGTATGATTTAGATTGGCATCTTTTGGCGGCAATTGGTTATCAGGAATCTTACCTTAAGCCAAACTCAGTTTCGCCAACAGGTGTGCGCGGTATTATGATGCTGACCAATAACACAGCCAAAGCAATGGGTGTTAGCAACCGTACCGACCCTGCTCAAAGTATTCAGGGTGGTGCTAAGTATTATGACCAAATGCTCAGCCGTTATGAACATATTCCGTTTCCTGATCGTAACTGGTATGCCCTTGTCGCTTATAACATGGGTCCTGGTGCAGTCAGTCAAATTCAGAAGCGTATTCGCTCACAAGGCAAAAACCCGAACAATTGGGTGAACCTGTATGCGTATTTAGACATTAACAAAGCCAGCAATGGTCGTTATCGTCAAGCAGTGCAATACGTGACTCGTATTCGCGCTTACCTTGAGCATATTAAGACCACACCGCAGTTGGTGAATATCTAAAACTTGCCTAGCGTAATTGAATTGCAGTGTTTATCAGCTGCAATTCAAACACGAATAATGCGCTGTTAAAGCTGCAGCGCATAAAAAAGCCTAGTTGATACTTTCAGCTAGGCTTTTTTAATGCTGTAGTGGCAATAAATACCCACTACAGCAGAAATGACTTTAATTAAGCAGATTGCTCAAGAATCTTCTTAAACAAATCTTTTTGTTCTTGGCTTGGTTTTGCAGTTTGCAATGCCATTAATTGTGACATATCACCCTGTACTTTGATTTTACCTGTCATGAAAGCCTGCATTGCAGCAGCCATATCAAATTCTAAGAATACTTTGCGTAAGGTTTCCGCATCCATATTTAAAGTTGTTTTTGCGTTGTCCGCCAAACCTTTTTGGATTTTACCGCCCTCTAAAGACAACTCTGTGTTGCCTGCAGCATCAGTCACCACTAAGTTAATTGCCAGATTTGCAAGTGCTGGAGGTAGGTTTAAATCACCAGCTTGAGCCGTTAAATTTTCTACAGTTGCAAACCAATCATCAGTTAAAAAAGCAGGCATGATTTTTCCTCAATATATTTGTGCATGTGTGTTGTCTATCCAGACACCATCATTATTAAGCTTTTTGCTTGCTGATTGTTATAGCATGAACCTTTCGCGAAAGGCTAAGAAATTTTGTACGGGACGTTCAGTTTTTGTATTTTTAGTCGATATAACGACTTTCTCAAATAAATCAAATTCATAAAAAACACCAAGCGCTTGCTTGGTGTTGATTACATTTTAAAGAGATTGACAGGCTGTTTTCGCTTAGTCTGCAGCGTAGCCTAAATTGACCATATTAATGCGTTTGTTCTGCTCTGCTGCGTTTTGTTCGGCCTGATTGGCAAAATCAAATACGCGCTGGCTGTCTAACGCTTCAAAGTCAAATAACTCACGGTCTGCCAACTGCGATGGCGATACATTCTGTATTGCACCAAAAATACTATGTAAACGCTTAGGATGTGCTTTATCCCACTCACGTAGCATGTCGTTAATAATCGCACGCTGTAAGTTTTCCTGTGAACCACACAAATTACACGGAATAATTGGGAATTTACGCATTTCTGCATATTTAATGATGTCTTTTTCTTCCACATAAGCCAATGGACGAATCAGCATATTTTTCTTGTCTGATGACAGCAACTTCGGTGGCATAGCTTTCAAGCTACCGCCATGGAACAAGTTTAAGAAAAAAGTCGCCAAAATATCATCACGGTGATGCCCAAGCGCCACTTTGGTTGCCCCAATTTCCTGCGCAAAGCCATACAAAGAACCACGACGCAAACGCGAACACACTGCACAGTAAGTTTTACCTTCAGGCGTTAAACGCTTGGTGATGCTATAGGTATCTTTTTCTAAAATGTAATAAGGGATGTTATTTTCTTCTAAATAACGCGGCAATACATCTTCAGGGAAGCCCGGTTGTTTTTGATCTAAGTTCACAGCCACCACATCAAAATTGATGGGTGCGATGCGCTTGAACTGCAACATAATGTCCAACAAGGTATAACTGTCTTTACCACCAGAAATACACACCATGACTTTATCGCCATCTTCAATCATGTTGAAGTCACGAATCGCATGCCCGACTTGGCGACGCAGCTTTTTCAACAAACGATAATACGCAGAGCTAGTTGGAAGTTCTGGTTTGAAATTAAAGCCTTGATCGGACTCAACTGGTGAGAACATAGACGCGATTAACCCATGAAAAAAATTACCGCGCAATTTTAGCCGATTCAGACCCATCCCGCATCAAAAGAATGTAATTTCATCGCAATCTTCCTTTTGGTCGAAAAACTTAATTTCTGACTGCGCGTTTCATTTTTGTCTGAGCAGATCTTTTTATAGCAAGTTTGAACCCGCAAGTTCACTTTTTCACCAAGATGTTTATCTTTTGGACTTTTCCACAGTTTTCCACAAAAGTTATGGATAACTTTGTGGATTTAAAACAACTTGACAACCCCTCTTCTCGATATTCTAAGGCTTCTCTTTAAGTTGGTTGTTTTTTGATCAATTTTATTTTTATTTAAAATCATGCATTTAATCATGTCAAGCTGAACCAATTAAAAAAAAATAAATATTTTTTTTTGATTACTCTGTCAGCAATTGAGCTTGATTTTTTTCAACACTACTGTAAATGAATTTGTACAAAGCCTTTTCATCTGTGAGATTTTTGTTAAACTCCTTATAACTGTTTAGGGACAGCTTTTAGTGTATTCACAGCATGAACAATAAAATTAATGCCTTTTTACTGTATATTTTGGGGACTGCCAGCATCATGCCTTTGGCAACCACTACGCACGCAGGTCAAATTTATATGTATAAAGACAGCAATGGGAGTACCTTGCTGACCAACCGTAAAAGTGCAGATCGTTCACTGACTAAAGTAAAAGTCACCTATTATCCAGACAGTAATATTCACAGTTATCGCAACTGGGGCAATTCCGAAGCATCAGTATTGCCAAGTTATAGCCGCAATAAAAATGCCTTTGACCACATTATTCAGCAAGCAGCACAGCAACACGGTGTTTCAGAAGGTCTAATCAAAGCCGTGATGCATACTGAATCAGGTTTTAATGTCAACGCCCGCTCGCCAGTTGGTGCGCAAGGTTTAATGCAGCTCATGCCTGCGACAGCACGGCGTTTTAATGTCAGCAATGCTTATGACCCGCAAGAAAACATTATGGCAGGGGCAAAATATTTAGCTTGGTTACTCAAACGCTTTAACGGCAACACCTCTTTAGCTTTGGCGGGTTATAATGCAGGCGAAGGGAATGTGGCAAAATATGGCGGCGTACCACCTTTTCGTGAAACACAGGACTATGTTCGTCGTGTGACCAGTCGTTATAGTAACCTGTATGCCAGCGGCATTAGTGCAAGTGCTAACAACAATGCAATCACGGCAAATAACACTAGCAATACTCAGAGTCAAAATGCCCAAGTGATTGCGCAGTCAGACAATTACACTGCCGGTAATCATCAAATCGCAGCAAACAAACGCCCACAACGTCAAATTATTATGGCCGCCGATGGTCGCTTTACCGATGCACCTGCAGGTTCATACGCGACAGGGAATGCCACAGCTTCGGCACGTATTTTTATTTCAGAATAAAAGCTAAAGCGCTTCATTTGTGCTTGCGGCTACGCAAGCTATTTTGAAATGCCAACTGCAATATTAGCCAAAATATTTTTAGTACAGTTTTATTATTTTTTCTTGAATTTTTAATACATACACCGCATATTTACGGCATGGTTTATTAATAAATCAGATTACATTTTTAATATAAGAGGATTTACTCAATGATGCGGATTGGTTTGTTCTTGCTAACCAACCTCGCGGTACTGGTGGTAGCTGGCATAATTTTGTCACTCTTCGGTGTCGGTAGTTACCATGGCGCGGGTGGCTTAAACCTAGGCAACCTGTTGGTCATCTGTTTTGTCTTTGGTATGGTTGGCTCTTTAATTTCACTATTCATGTCTAAATGGATGGCGAAAAAAACAACTGGGACTGAATTAATTGACCCGAATGCCCCTCGTAACCAAGCTGAAGCGTGGTTATTAAATGAAGTTGCACAATTGTCGCAACGTGCTGGTATCAAAATGCCAGAAGTGGGTATTTTCCCTTCTTACCAATCGAATGCTTTTGCAACAGGTTGGAATAAAAACGATGCTTTAGTGGCTGTATCTACAGGGCTGCTTGAGCGTATGAATAAAGATGAATTACGTGCAGTTTTGGCACACGAAATTGGTCACGTTGCCAATGGCGACATGGTCACCTTGGCACTAATTCAAGGTGTGGTCAACGCATTCGTCATGTTCTTTGCCCGTGTTGCAGGTGACTTCATTGACCGTAACGTATTTGGTCGTGAAGATGGCGAAGCACCAGGCTTGGCTTATTTTGCAATTACCATTGTACTGGATATCGTATTTGGTATTTTGGCCTCTTCAATCGTGATGTGGTTCTCGCGTCAACGTGAATACCGTGCCGATGAAGCTGGTGCACGTTTGGCAGGTAAACAAGCCATGATTTCTGCATTATTACGCTTACAAGCAGAATCTGAAATGCCAGATGCGATGCCAAAAGAAATGAAAGCTTTTGCGATTTCTGCAGGTAAAGAAGAAGGTTTTAGCTTGGCAGCGTTGTTCCAAACTCACCCAAGTATTGAACAACGTGTTGCAGCCTTACAGCAATTAAATTTACCTTAATGCACATAGCAACATATGTGCAGTTACACCAAAAAGCTTCCTCAGGGAAGCTTTTTTCATGTCTGTAAATGAGATCTACTGCGTAGTTTTGGACTTTAAACAGGTTCTTTTAAACAGCAAAACTTTGTGACCAGTGCCACAACCAACTTGCACCAAACCAGACCGCCCAAATAATGAAAATAAGAAAAATCACGCCAAGCAAATCAGGCAAATGCAACCACAGCCACGCGACCACTGGATTACGCCAAAATGCCGACTGCTGTTGTTTACGTTCCAAGCGCTCATGTAAAAACGGATGCACCACATGATGTTCGCTGTGAATCTGATATTCTTCGCGGATATGCGTATGCACTACATCTAAAGCTTTACGGCTTGGGCGAATAAATACATCAAATACTGTACCGACAATGGGTACAAAACCAACTATTGCATCCATCACAGCAAGTTTAATCACTGGCGTGAGTTTGGTTTGCGGTACACCAATTTGTTTAGCTTTATAAATCGCATAACAGGTCAGTGCAAAACCTGCAACATCCCCTGCGATAGGTACAGTTCCCAATGCGGCATCGGCTCCTACACCCTGCTTGGTAAATGGAATACGCACCACAGAATCCATCATATTGGCAAACTTGGCTAAATCGCGTTCTAGGCGAACCACCTCTTGCTGGCTGAGTTTTTTTGAAGATGCAGACTCTGGCATAGAAAAATTATCATTAGGCAAATGCAATCTCATTGAGAATAAAGCTGTTTTTTGCTCAGGTCTATATTATTTTGATAAATAGAATTTTGATCATTGGAAAAAGTTTTAAGATAAGCGGGCAATAAGTCACCTCATCACCGACAGCATTTAAAGTAACAACTGAGAGGCGATAAATAAGTACACTACCACGCCAGTTGCATCACAAATCGACGTTACCAAAGGCGCAGAGGCACTAGCAGGGTCTAGTTTCATGCGATGCAAAATAAAAGGTAGACTCATGCCAATTAAACAGCCCATCAGCACAATGCCCAACATACTGAGTGCTAAAACCACAGACACCATCATATCGCCACGGTAATAGCCTAAAATTGAGACGGCAAAAGCCATCGTACCACCCAAACACAGCGCTACCAAACTTTCGCGGCAGAGTAAATGCAACCAATCTTTGACTTGCACATCACCTGTAGCCAGTGCCCGCACCATTAAAGTTGCAGACTGAGAGCCCGCATTACCCCCACTCCCGACTAAAAGTGGCAAGAAAAACACCAGCACAATATGTGCTGCAATAATTTCTTCATAATGCGCAATGCCAATTCCAGACAATAAACTGCCAAATACCAAAATCACCAACCAAAACACACGTTTGCGATATAAAAATAAAATTGGCGCAGTTTTTATACTCATGCCAGGTGAAGACGCTACCGCACTGGATTTTAAAAAGTCTTCTGTAGTTTCTGCCTGTACCACGTCCATCGCATCATCATAGGTGACAATCCCCAGTAAATGCTGTGCATCATCTACAATCGGTAAGGCCAAAAAATCATAATGGCTGAGTTTTTGCGCGATACTTTCCTGATCTTCAGTCACCAAACCTGTGACCAAATCGGTGCACATCACATTTTTAATTTTTTGTTCAGGCGGGTTTTGAATAATTTCCCTTAATGAAATAACCCCCAATAGTTTCATCAGTTCATCGACAATATAAATCAGGTATAAAGTTTCTCGATCTGCGGTCATTCTGCGCAATTCATCTATGGCTTGCTGCATGTTCAGTTCTGGTGAGAGCACCACGAAATCCGAACTCATAATCGCACCCGCAGATTCTTCAGGATACCGCGCCAAAG
Source organism: Acinetobacter sp. KAM396 (assembly GCF_021602765.1). Taxonomy (NCBI): domain Bacteria; kingdom Pseudomonadati; phylum Pseudomonadota; class Gammaproteobacteria; order Moraxellales; family Moraxellaceae; genus Acinetobacter; species Acinetobacter sp. KAM396. The sequence continues at coordinate 80,696 of NZ_BPPH01000005.1, read as the reverse complement.
ATTGAATCTGTACGCGTTTTTCTTCCGTAATATGTAAGCTGACAAAGTGCTGTAAATGCGGCGAAAGTAACTTGAATAAATCTGTGCGGTCATCTGAATGCATGGCTGAAATCAGTTTGACCAATTGCTGCGGTGCCATGGCCTCTGCAATTTGATGTTGCGAATGCAGTGGTAAAAACTCCATCACCAAGGCAGCACTGTCAATTTGTTCAATTAAATTCAGCTGTGCTTTCAGACTCAAGTGCTGCATTAAGTCGGCTAAATCGGCAGGGTTGATACCATCTATCAAGCTGCGCACTGTACTTGGCTGATGTAATTGCAAGGCTTGTTCTAACTGTTCAGCGTGCAGATTGGTCATTGCTCTCACCCACTCCATCATTCCAAAACGTAAAATGAAGAATGGGCAAAGTTTCTCAGCCCAAACCAGTGCTTAAAAATCCGAAAACTGGTTGATTAATGCAAGATTTTTAGCGTTTTATATCATAGCCTATTATTCTGCTAAGTGTTTAATAAAAAACCTTTAATTCATAGATGAAGAGCGATTGACTTGAAATACAGAACGAATCAGCACGTACATAAATGGAATAAAAACAAGCACTAAAATTGTGCCAAAAACTACACCGCCCAAAACACTCACCCCAATTTCCTGACGACTTGCTGCACCTGCACCATACGCAAATACCAACGGTAAAATACCAGCACCAAATGCCAATGAGGTCATTAAAATTGGTCTGAGCCGCAAACTTGCACCTTCTAAAGCAGCTTGAATCACCTGTTTGCCTTGTTGCTGCGCAGCCGAAGCAAATTCCACAATTAAGATGGCATTTTTACATGACAAACCAATGGTGGTGAGCAAGGCAATTTGGAAATAAATATCGTTCGGGAAACCTGCCAAATAGCTGAAAATAATATTTCCACCAATCCCTAAAGGAATGGCGCTCATCACCGCTGTAGGAATACTCCAACTTTCATACAAGGCCGCAAGGCACAAGAAAATAAACCCGATGGAAACCAAATACAGTAACAAAGCCTGATTGCTAGACTGATTTTCTTCAAAAGACAACCCACTCCATGCCAAGTCAATGCCCTGCTGCTGTGCCACCATCTGTTCTAAATCACGCATCGCTTGCCCCGAGCTATATCCTTCAGCAGTATCGGCTTCCATTTGCAAAGCGCTATAACCCATAAAACGATTGACGATTTCTGGCCCACCACTCCAACTGAGTTGAGCAAACTGGCTAAAAGGTACCATTTGATTTTGCTGACTGCGTACCGACCATTGGTTCAAATCTTCAGGTTTGCCACGAAACTCGGCATCACCCTGCATAATCACGCGTTTAATTCGACCACGGTCAATAAAATCGTTGATATAACTACCGCCCCAAGCTGCCGCTAAAGTGCTGTTAATCGCCGTTTGATTTAAACCTGCTGCCATCGCCTGTTTCTGATCAATCGTGACATTTAGCTCTGCTTTTTCAGGATTAGCGCGTTGATCTAAATTTTTAAAGCTTTGATATTGAGTGGCTTGCTGCTGCAAATTTTGAAATTGCTGGGTTAAAAAATCACGTCCTGTACCATTCACATCTCGCATCCAAAACTCTAAGCCATCGGTTTGCCCCAAACCACGGACTGCTGCGGGCATGCCAATGGTAATTTGTGCATTGGCATGCTGTCGAAAATGCTGCATGGCACGTTCACGAATGGCTTGTGCAGTATGTTGCTGCCCTTGACGTTCATTCCAATGTTTTAGCGCAATAAAACCCTGCCCTAAATTCTGCCCTGTTCCTGAAAAATTACGTCCATAACGAATCATCACCAAATCGACATTGTGGTCTTCATGCTGCATAAAGTATTCGCGTATGCTTTCGCCCACTTCACGACTTTTAGACAATGGCGCACCTTCCTGTAATTTAAATTGCACCGACAACATACCCTGATCTTCATTAGGAATAAAACTGGTAGGTAAGGCACGGTAAAACAAAGCAAAAACCGTCAATAAGCCTGCAAAAATAACCAGACAAATCGCTTTATGCTGAATCGTCCAGCCTGATAATTTGAGATAGTGTTGTTTTAAGCTTTCCAGTTTTTGATTAAACCAGATCGCCCATTGGGCAGGTTGTGGATTGGGTTTTAAAATCAAGGCACACAAAGCAGGCGTTAAAATTAAGGCCACACCTAAAGACAGTACCATCGCAGTCACTAAGGTGATGGAAAACTGGCGATAAATTACCCCAGTCGAACCACCAAAAAATGCCATAGGGATAAATACTGCGGTCAAAACTAAGGTAATGCCGACCAAAGCACCACTAATTTCCTGCATCGATTCAATGGATGCTTGTTTAGCCGAGAGCTGCTGTTCGTGCATTAAACGCTCGACGTTTTCGACCACGACAATCGCATCATCCACCAATAAACCAATCGCCAATACCAAAGCAAATAAGGTCAGCGTGTTAATACTCATGCCAAAGAGTTGCAACACGGCCATGGTACCTAAAATCACCACAGGCACGGTCACAGCAGGAATGAGCGTAGCGCGCCAGTTTTGTAAAAACAAGAACATCACGATGACAACTAAAATCACCGCTTCAATTAAAGTTTTCACCACTTCTTTAATTGATTCCTGCACGAAAGGTGTGTTATCGCGTGGATAGACAATTTGGTAACCTTCGGGCAATTGATGTTTTAAATGCTCAATTTGTTTTTGAATTAAGGCTGAAGTTTGTAACGCATTGGCACCAGACGATAATGAAATCCCCATCCCTGCCGATGGAAAACCATTAATGGTATTAAAGCTTTGATAATTTTCTGCACCAAGTTCAATACGTGCCACATCTTTTAAATAAACAAAGCCACCTGTCTGATCTGCTTTTAAAATAATATTTCCAAATTCTTCTACCGTTTTTAAGCGTGAACCTGAGGTGACTTTGGCGTTGAGATATTGTTCTTGTGCTGTGGGTAATTCACCAATTGCACCTGCTGCGACTTGGGTATTTTGTGCCAATACTGCAGCACGTATATCACTTGGCATCAGCGCATATTGTTTTAACTTTAACGGATTCAGCCAAATCCGCATTGCATATTGCGCACCAAAAACATCGACCTCACCCACACCTTCAATGCGTGCCAACTCTTGCTCTAAATGACTCATCATATAGTCAGACAAGGCAATATTGCTGCTTTTGCCTGTGGCATCGTACAGCCCAATGACCATGTGGGTATCACCCAATGATTTAAAGACATTTACCCCCTGACGTTGCACATCTTCAGGTAAGCGGTTAATTCCGCCATTAATCGCGTTTTGTACCTGTACTTGTGCGGTATCGGGGTTGGTACCATTTTCAAAGCTAATGCTGATGCGACTTCGTCCTGAAGAATCACTGCTAGAACTGAAATACAGTAAGTGATCTAAGCCTTTAATTTGCTGTTCTAAAACCTGTGTGACGCTTTCTTCAACCGTTTCTGCCGAAGCTCCCGTATAGGTTGCGCTGACAGTGATACGAGGTGGTGCAATGTCTGGATAACGTTCTACTGGTAAATTTAATACTGAAAAAATCCCGAGTGCCATCACCATAATAGCGAGCACACCTGCAAAAATTGGACGTTCAATAAAAAATTTAGACAGCATAAAACTGGATCACTTATAGATAACAATAATGAGATTTATATGAAATGAATCAAGTGGATGAAAATCATCAAAAAAACTTGAAACCGTGTTTCAAATTAACACAGCTAAATAGAACTTCGATGACTGCACATCAAAAAATCTAGTTTTGTCACAAAAATGTTGATTGGTCTTCATTTTTTCTCACAGATTTTTGTGTATAGCCTCCCAATTTTGGGATAGCACCTAAACTCATCTAATTTCTATACTGCATACATGACAATTTGAATAACAAGGAATTCGTGATGAAAAAAACTTTATTATGCTTAACTTTAGCAGGCTTACTGAGTGCATGTGGCGGTTCAGACAATGATTCTGATAGCAATCCGAATCCACCGCCGAGTTCAACAATACAAATTGGTGTACTAACCGATGGTCCTGTAGTTGGGGTTAAATATCTCAGAGCTTCGAATTCAGGTGAAAGTATTGAAGGTACAACCAATGATAAAGGTGAGTTTGAATATAAGGAGGGCGATACTGTTCGCTTCTTGATTGGTGATGTGCAACTGGGCGAAGTCATTGAAGCTAAAGCACGTATTACCCCACTAGATTTAGCTGAAAGTGAAAATGCCCGTACCAACTTAATGGTATTGCTACAATCTTTAGATGCCGATGGCGACCATAGTAATGGGATTGAGATTAGTGCGGAGACTCAAGCAGCCTTCAATGCTGTAAATCTAGATTTTAAACAAAGCAGCACCGACTTCGCAACTGAAGTACTTAGCAAAACACCCCTCACAGAAGATCAACTCGTGACACCAGAAAAAGCTGCAGAAAACTTCCAAGCCACCTTTTATAAAGATATTGCTGGAACTTGGGAAATTGGACGCACCAATACATCTGCTGTTGTATTACATATTTTACCAGACGGACGTTACGTGCTAGGTGAAGCAGATGAAGCTGATGTAACGGGGCAACCTGGTATTGAAATAGGACGACTAAATTGGAATGCTTTAACTTCAGCGCTGAGTCCAGAGATCTCACTCGATACAAACGGTGACTACGGGCTTTCACATCCTGACAATGATGGTCATTACCGCTTAAGTTATAACGGTACAGATTTAGTGCTGACCGATGTAGGAAGTAATAGCACCTATATTTTAACTAAAGTCAAACAATCATCAGGTCTAGTCGGTACTTGGAAGTTCTCAGAAACTCAACTCTTTGCCTTCTTTGACAATAACTACTACTTCTTCCTAGATGGAGAAGGTGGTGAAGATTGCGGTTGGGCGGGAATTGAATATGGCAAGTTATCCATTAATGCGAATACACTCACACCTACCGAAGTTTTTTATGACACCAACGAATGTGCTGGATTCCATGATAGCTTTGACAATTCCAAATCAATTGTAAACTATACTATTTCAGGCACAAGTCTGACCATAGGCACTGAAGGCGAACCCTCTGTTACCCTACAACGCAGTAACTAAAAACTCTTATAAGCTGTCTAAGCTAGACTTAGGCAGCTTTAACCAATATGCTCAAAATGAATGGTACAGCCCATTAATAAATGCATGAGTTCAATTTGCGAGTTGCATTGGGTTTTTTCATAAATATTTTTAAAATAAGTGCGCACGGAACTGAGCGTAACTCCACAATGTTCCGCAATTTCTTCTAACTTACAACCATTTACCAACAACTCACACAGCTCAAACTCACGTTTAGACAATTGATAAGCTTGCTGCAAATAGGCTTTTGACAAGGCATAGTGCTGATGCTTATCGGTCAGAAATACCGCAATTTGATGTTGTCCTGCATTTTGATGCTGCATATTTTTTAATTTAGAACAAGGTACGATAGTCAGCATTAATTGTTGTCCTTTCGCATCTGACAAAGACAATACACCGCCTACATCTGCGTTTAATGCCGACTGTCCCAACAAGGCTGAATGTAATAATTGATCTAAACGATTTTGATCATAAGCATGGGTTTTTAAACGATTATACAAGTCCAAATCTAAACATGAATCGTGTTCCAGCATGCTTTGAGCTAAAGGGTTTGAATAAGTCAAACTCAGCTGATGATCAAGCAAAATTACACCTGTTTTTAAATGATCGAGCACGCTATACAAACTTAAATTTTCTTGTTTAACCAAACTAAACTGACGATGGATTTGTAAAGCACGGCGTAAATGCACACCCAAATGCTTTAAAAAATCCAACTCTTTTTGTTGATACGGCGCTACATCTGGCGCACGGTGTAGTCCCAAAACCGCCCAACGATGTGAACCCTGATCGAGCAAAACAGCCGAGATATAACTAATTCCCGTCGGATTCAAACACCGTTCATAAAAGATATATTCATCACTTTCAGGGTTTTCCCCATAATGAGATAAATCCGAGCTCGCTACTTGCCCCACACCTAAATTTTCCCACAATACTCGGTGTAACTGCATGTCAATCACGCGAATCCGCTCATCACGATAGGCATGCAAAGCTTCAGCTGGAATATTGTGACTAAATAAAAAATCGTAACTTGGACTAAATTGATCTAAGGCAGTAAAAATGGCGGTTTTACTGTCTGTATATTGAACAATTTTTTCAATTACTTGCGGCCATAAACTCACATCTACAGCGGCATCATAAATACTGCCTATAATTTCGTGTTCTCGGTTATCCATTTTTATCCCCTTTATGCCTACTCCAATCTGCATTACATTTATTTAATCATTTGTTTTTATTATTGTTCTAAACAAGAATAATGAATTTTATTCACAAAAAAAAGGAGTTTAGATACATATCACACATTTAATGTGTAAATAAAAAATAGCTAGGTGATTTTGTCTTTTCATGTGTGCAATCTCTACATTACAAAAATTGCGCCATAAAAAAACCCCGTATCTTACGATACGAGGTTTTTGAAGTTTGGGTACGCTGAGTTTTACATCATACCGCCCATACCACCCATGCCACCCATATCTGGCATTGCTGGCTTGTCTTCTGGAATTTCAGTAATCATACATTCTGTTGTTAACATCAGGCCAGCAACAGACGCTGCATGCTCAAGTGCAGAACGAGTTACTTTTGCAGGGTCAAGAATACCCATTTCCAACATGTCGCCATATTCACCAGTCGCAGCATTATAACCATAGTTACCTTCACCGTTCTTCACAGCATTGATTACTACAGATGGCTCATCACCAGCATTGGCTACGATTTGACGAAGCGGCGCTTCGATTGCACGACGAAGAATGTTGATACCTACGTTTTGGTCATCGTTAGCACCAGTCAGACCATCAAGTGCAGATGCAGCACGTACCAGTGCAACACCACCACCTGCAACAACACCTTCTTCAACCGCAGCACGAGTTGCGTGAAGCGCATCATCCACACGGTCTTTCTTCTCTTTCATTTCAACTTCAGTTGCAGCACCAATTTTGATGACTGCTACACCGCCTGCTAATTTAGCAACACGTTCTTGAAGTTTTTCTTTGTCATATTCAGAAGTAGATTCTTCGATTTGCGCACGGATTTGCTGAACACGCTCAGAAATCTGATTTGCATCACCAGCACCATCCACAATCACGGTGTTTTCTTTAGAGACTGTAACTTTGTGCGCGCTACCCAAATGCTCAAGTGATGTTTGCTCCAAAGACATACCAATTTCTTCAGAAATAACCGTACCGCCTGTCAAGATTGCAATATCTTGAAGCATTGCTTTACGACGATCACCAAAACCAGGCGCTTTCACCGCACATACTTTAATGATGCCGCGCATGTTGTTCACAACAAGCGTTGCCAGCGCTTCGCCTTCAACATCTTCAGCGATGATCAGAAGAGGTTTACCTGTTTTTGCAACCGCTTCTAGTACAGTAATCAGTTCACGAATGTTGCTGATTTTTTTATCAACAAGAAGAATGAACGGATTTTCAAGTTCTGCAGTCAAAGTATCTTGTTTGTTCGCGAAGTATGGCGAGATATAACCGCGGTCAAACTGCATACCTTCAACAACGTCAAGCGCATCTTCAAAGCCTGAACCTTCTTCAACAGTGATTACGCCTTCTTTACCAACGCGTTCCATTGCTTGTGCGATGAGTTTACCTACTGTTTCATCAGAGTTTGCAGAGATCGAACCCACTTGCTCAATCGCTTTAGTATCAGATGCTGGTTTAGCCGTTGCTTTAATGTCTGCAACGACTGCCTTAACAGCAAGGTCGATACCACGTTTCAAATCCATTGGGTTCATACCCGCAGTTACAGATTTGATGCCTTCATTTAAAATGGCTTGTGCAAGTACTGTTGCAGTGGTCGTACCGTCACCTGCGATATCGTTGGTTTTGCTAGACACTTCACGTACAAGCTGAGCACCCATGTTTTCAAACTTGTCTTTTAAGGTGATTTCTTTCGCAACAGAAACGCCATCTTTAGTGATGTGCGGTGCACCAAAAGAACGGTCAATCACTACGTTACGACCTTTAGGGCCTAAAGTTACTTTAACTGCGTCTGCAAGTACGTTTACACCTGCGATCATTTTAGTGCGAGCTGAATCACCAAATTTTACATCTTTAGCTGACATGTTTAACTCCAAATATTTTTAAATAATGTTCAAATTTGCTTTGAATATGAGTTCTGAACTTAGCCTTCAAGTACCGCTAAAATATCAGACTCTTTCATAATTAGAAGTTCTTCACCGTCTACTTTAACTGTGGTGCCTGCATAAGTACCAAACAAGACTTTGTCGCCCACTTTTACGTCTAAAGCGCGTACGCCATTGTCTGTGATTTGACCATTCCCTACTGCAATCACTTCACCTTGGGCTGGTTTTTCTGCAGCAGAACCTGGAAGCAAGATACCGCCAGCTGTTTTTGTTTCTTCTTCAACACGACGAATAACTACGCGGTCATGTAATGGACGAATGTTGCTCATAAATAACTCCATTAGACTAGGTCAATGTATAGATTCCTGATGACGACTTAATTATTCCTTTGGTCATCATCAAAATAAATTTTAGATGACACTGTTGTGGGGATGGAAATAAACGCTTCAAGGGGGAAAGATAAAAATATTTCAGTTTTTGTTGTTTTTTTAAACAAGCTAGCTAGATCGGTGTTTTATTCTGCACTTTGTTGCCACAATACAAATTGCTTTTGTGCAGCATCAAAAATGTAATGCTGCACATCACCATTGTGACACAATACATTCAAGCTATTCGGCATACCCTGATGCAAACGATACGAAATTGCAGTACCCGCATGAATATCCAGCACAGGATGCGCTACCCCTAATGCATAAATTTGATTTAAGTCATACACTGCAGGTTGATGTAAATGTCCATGCAGCAAGGCATATAAACCATTTTTGCTCCACTGTTCTAAGGCAATTCGCCCTAACACAGGACAATCTTTAATGCCATGGCGATCATTTGGTGGTGTATAAAATGGTTGATGCGCAACCAAAATTTTAAACTTATTACTTGGCGCGGTTTGTAGCAAAGCATCTACCGCCTGAATTTGATTCAAAGAAATATGTCCACGGGTGTGAAAACGTCGCCTAATACTGTTTATTCCAATCACATAAAAGTGGTCGGTTTCAATAATTGTTTCCATACCCCCAAAAAACAGTTGATACCGTGCAAATGGGCTAAAAAAACGACTCCAAAGATGATAGAGCGGAATATCGTGATTACCTGGCACAACCAAATACGGTAAATTCAAACTCTCTAAAAAATGCTTACAGGCATAAAACTGTGTATAGCGTGCGCGTTGGGTTAAATCACCACTTACCACTACAGCTTCAGGACGCATACTTACACACAGCTGTTGAACGGCCTGCATACAAGCTACATTTTCAGTGCCAAAATGCAAATCAGATAGATGCAGCAGCATGCGGCACCTTAATGTTTAATGCGTTTTTCAATACAGAAATTCGTAGTGGCGGGCGCATTTTAACAATTTCTCCATCAAGTGCCACGGTCAGTTGTGGAGATTCACTATGAATGACCACCTGTTCTGCTGCAAAACTGTATATATCATCGGCTTGCTCAGCCTTCCCCTGAATGAATTGCCACAGAATTTTAAACAAAGTCAATTTATCAGACTTTGCCACTGCGACACCTGCAACTTTGCCCGCTGCAGCCGCTTTAGCAATCCGTAAATTCATTTCAGACAGTTGCAATTGATTATTCCCAAAGAAAATGAGCGGAGTTTTCAGTGGATAGCACTTTGTATCGATCTCTAGTTTTAGTTTTAATTCTTTACGGTCACGCAGCAGTACATCTAAAGCCGAGGTATAGGCATGTAAAGGAAAGCGTCCTAAATAACGGTTATAACGCTCACGTTTTTGAATAAATAAAGGGTATAAACCCAAACTGGCATTGTTTAAATAAATATGTTGATTGATTTGTGCCACATGCACGGCGCGCGTCGTGCCTGTGGCAATAACCTGTGCAGCTTCAATTAAATCTAGCGGGATATTCAATACACGCGCCACGAAATTAAACGTCCCTAAAGGTAAAATTCCCATCGGAATGTGAGTGCCAATCAGTTTACCCGCCACAGCATTTAAAGTACCATCACCACCTGCCGCAACCACAACACCGCTTAAATGCGCTGCTTGATGCCGTGCTAATACCTGTTGCATGAGCTGATCAAAGTTCCCGATTTCACCCATTTCAAACAATTGGATTTCAAAACCATGCTGTGACAAAACATGCAACAGTTCTTCATATACACCTTCTTGCTGTGTGGCATGAAATCCAGATTGTTGATTATAAATAAGAGATAATGGCTGCAAAGTTGTCGACATTTTCTTCAATCATTTTAAAGCTTTTGCTCTAATTTCAACCAATTGATGCAGAATGAAAAGCAGCTTTATGTAAAAATCGAATGATGACCATTCATTAAATCAATAATCACTCCATACTGAAATACACACATAAACCACTGTTTTAATTTAAAATAACTTAGCTAAATAACGCCCATAATTTTTTTAAATAACAATAAGTAACGCAAAAAAAATGTAAGCCTATGTTTCATATATATTATTCATAATTTATACGGATGATTTCACATTGAGCTAATTCAAGCCTATGTCTTATTTTTTTTAAGTTTTTGTGCTTTAATACAGCCACTTTTTTTCATATTTCATCTGAACCATGTACCCCATTGTTCGGATTGTACTTTGTACATAACTTGTACACATTTAAGATAGGCCTCACCATGACCCAAGTGAACGCACCAGAATTCGTTCGTCACCCAAAGCTTATTGCATGGGTTGAAGAAATTGCAAAGTTAACAAAACCAGCAAAAATTGAATGGTGTGACGGTAGCGCAGAAGAATATCAACGTCTAATCGACTTGATGATCGCTAACGGCACCATGCAAGCATTAAACCAAGAAAAACACCCTGGTTCGTACCTTGCAAATTCTGATCCTTCTGACGTTGCTCGTGTTGAAGACCGTACTTACATCTGCTCTGAAAACAAAGAAGATGCTGGTGCGACGAACAACTGGGAAGCGCCAGCTGAAATGCGCGCTAAATTAAACGGTTTATTCGACGGTTCAATGGCTGGTCGTACCATGTATGTGGTTCCATTCTCTATGGGCCCATTAGGTAGCCACATTGCGCACATCGGTATTGAATTAACTGACTCTCCTTATGTTGCTGTCAGCATGTCTAAAATGGCTCGTATGGGTAAAGCTGTTTATGACGTATTGGGCACAGATGGCGAATTTATTCCTTGCGTACACACTGTGGGCGCACCTTTGGCTGAAGGCGAGAAAGACGTAGCTTGGCCATGTAACAAAGAAAAATATATCGTACATTATCCAGAAACTCGTGAAATTTGGTCGTATGGTTCTGGTTACGGCGGTAACGCATTATTGGGTAAAAAATGCTTAGCGCTTCGTATTGCTTCTGCAATGGGCCGTGAACAAGGCTGGTTAGCAGAACACATGCTTATTTTAGGCGTGACCAACCCACAAGGCGAAAAACACTACATCGCAGCAGCATTCCCGTCTGCATGTGGTAAAACCAACTTTGCAATGTTAATTCCACCTGCAGGTTATGAAGGCTGGAAAATTGAAACTGTAGGTGACGATATTGCTTGGATCAAACCAGGTGAAGACGGTCGCTTATATGCAATCAACCCTGAAGCTGGTTTCTTCGGTGTAGCACCTGGTACTAACACCAAGACCAACCCGAACTGTATGGCAACCATGCACAAAGACGTGATCTATACCAACGTTGCTGTCACTGACAACGGTGAAGTTTGGTGGGAAGGTCTATCTAAAGAAGCGCCTGCTAACTTGACTAACTGGAAAGGCCAACCACACACTGGCGCAGAAAAAGCAGCTCATCCAAATGCGCGCTTCACTGTTGCAGCAGGTCAATGTCCTTCTATTGATGCTGACTGGGAAAATCCTGCAGGTGTTCCAATTTCAGCATTCATCTTCGGTGGTCGTCGTGCAGACACTGTGCCTCTAATTTCAGAAGCATTTGACTGGGTCGATGGCGTATATAAAGCAGCAACTATGGGTTCTGAAACCACTGCTGCTGCGGTTGGTCAACAAGGTGTCGTTCGTCGTGACCCATTTGCAATGCTGCCATTTGCGGGCTACAACATGGCAGACTACTTCTCTCACTGGTTAGAAATGGGTGAGAAAGTTGGTGAAAAAGCAAAAGCTGCAGGTAACAAATTACCAGGCATCTACAACGTAAACTGGTTCCGTCGTGACGCAGAAGGCAACTTCGTATGGCCTGGTTTTGGTCAGAACATGCGCGTTCTTGAGTGGATCATCGATCGTTGCGAAGGTCGTGCAGAAGCTGTTGAAACTCCAATTGGTTTCGTTCCAACGTATGAGCAATTGAACTGGTCTGGTTTAGATTTCTCTAAAGAGCAATTTGAAACTGTAACAGCGCAAGATAAAGAACAATGGATCAAAGAGTTAGAAAGCCACACTGAGTTATTTAACAAGCTTGGTGAGCGCTTACCTGCTGCATTGAAAGCACGTCAAGCTGCCTTACTTGAAGCGGTTAAATCTGCATAATTCAACGCAGATTGCTAAGAAAAGGTCACTTCGGTGACCTTTTTATTGCCCTGATATTTTAGTGACTAAAAACTCGAAATCCGAGCTTTAATCACACTCTCACACGAAGCGTCAATACTGAATAATGTGAAGATTCATGGTAAAAAAACGACCTCACGAGCACACGCTCATCAGCCCCAAATATAGACAGCCTGCCACACCACCAACAAAGCCCTGCTTTGTCCTCTGAGCTATGGCATACTTAAAACAACAATCAAATGACATCAAAACCAGGGACATGATCATGAATAAATCCATGAAGAATACAATGATTATTTTGGCTATGACGGGACTTGGGTTAGGTTTATCCGCTTGTCAAACTTTGCCAGAGCAAAATGAGAATAGTTTTGTCGGCTATAAAGTTGAAAGTAAAACCGATCACACCGCAGTATTGGCTTATACGCTTGCAGGACGTCAAAACCAACAGCGCGACGAAAGTAAATTACAGCGTGCTTGCCAAAAAGAACTTGGTACGCATAAAACTTATCAATTGCGTATTTTAAATATTAATGAAGTGGTGAATCCTGCAGCGAACCAGCAAGACCCTTATGGTCGCCAACTTGGACAAAGCCGCACCTCTATTGGCTTATCGAACACACCTGAACTACATAGCAGTGAAAACTATGCTACACGTCAGGCCTTAGATGCTCGTCCAAGCACACTGCGCATTGTGCGTTATAGCTGCAATTAATTCGGATCACAAAACTTACTTCCTATAAGACGTGATGATTTATCGCGTCTTATAAAAACTTACATTACGAAACTCTTTGGCTTCATCTAAATCAGGCCATGTGGTCGCGCTGCGTTCATCTATTTTTATATATTGTGGATGACTAAAGTTTTTCACTCGGCTGTCTGCCACCCAAACCTCTGGGGCGAATTTTAAGAACTCATCTAGAAAGAAGCGATTGCATTGATCATAAAGCACATCGGCAGCCAGCAATACATCCACTTGTTCTGCTTTGTATAGATCATCTAAATATTCAAGAGCTACATCATTCAATTCAGCATTGGCTCGACAGGCTGCAAGACTAATAGGATCAATATCACAGCAAATTACCCGTTTGGCACCGGCCATTTTTGCAGCAATCGCCACCACGCCTGAACCCGCACCGAAGTCTTTTAACTTGCTGAGGTTCTGCCAATAACCATTGCGCCATTGCAAGTCCCGAAGCCCAACAGAAAATCCAGTACGGCGTATCATTCCAAATACGACGAATGACTTCATCATCTAGCTTGTCGGTCGGAAATATAGGTGGAATAAGCCACAGTGAAATAGGCGTTTCAGGCAATTGCTGTGCCAGTAATTCACAATTTGGAATTACCTCATGCAAAGCATCTAAGAGATGTTCAGGGGCTTGAGAAAATTGAAAGGTACAGCTCATTGGATATTCTTCGTTTTAATTTAAAAAAGTCCCCTCTGCTTTTTTAAAGGAGAGAGATAGTGGGAAGATTATTTTACCGCCCCATACCAAGCTTCTCTTATAGCGAGAAGGAGCATCCATTAATTTCGCAATCAATTCTCCCTCTTTTGCGCTTCATTTTGAAGCAGTGCTCTAAATTTTGCTCAGGAGAGGGAGAATAAGCTTAACCTAACGCTTTCTCAGCCGCTTCAACCGTTTGACGAATCAACGTTGTAATCGTCATGGGACCAACCCCACCTGGAACAGGCGTATATGCAGAAGCAATCTCTTCAATGCCTTGCAATTGGATATCACCAACACCACCGCCATCACGTGGATGGAAGCCTGCGTCAATAACTACAGCACCTTGTTTAATCCAATCTTTTTGAATTAATTCTGCTTTACCTACCGCTCCTACAATAATGTCTGCTTGTTTCACAAAACTTGCAAGATCTTGGGTACGTGAATGGCAAATGGTTACTGTTGCATTTGCTTCAAGAAGCATCGCAGCCATTGGTTTACCTAAAATTGCAGAACGCCCCACAACAACAGCATGTTTGCCTGCAATTTCAATGTTGTTTTCTTTTAAAATGGTCATAATGCCTGCTGGCGTTGCAGAACCATAAGCAGCCTCACCCATCGCCATGCGCCCATAACCAAGGCAAGTCACACCGTCTACATCTTTTTCAAGCGAAATTGCATCAAAGCAAGCACGCTCATCAATTTGCGCAGGAACTGGATGTTGCAACAAAATACCGTGCACATCCGGATTCGCATTCAATTTTTCAATTTCTGCCAAAAGTTGTTCTGTGGTGGTTTCTGTAGGTAATTCCACCTTTAAAGAATCCATGCCCACACGGCGGCAAGCATTGCCTTTCATGCGCACATAAGTTGCAGATGCACCGTCATCACCGACCAAAATAGTCGCTAGAATTGGGGTACGACCTGATTTTGCTTTTAACGCTTCTACACGTGTTAACAGATCAGCTTCAATTTGTTTTGCCAATGCACGACCGTCTAAAATTAATGCCACGGCACATCTCCAAATGTTGATATGAATCAATTTTGCAAATAATACATGATTATTTAGACTATTTTATTCTATATGCCGAATTAATGTGCATCTGCTCATTTAATAGTATTGTTTTTTTTTCAGAGCTTGCTAATATACGCATCAACAAGACGTGGCGGGGTGGCAGAGTGGTCATGCAGCGGACTGCAACTCCGTGGACGCCGGTTCGATTCCGACCTCCGCCTCCAATCTTGTAAAACTATGCCCGAGTGGTGAAATCGGTAGACACAGGGGATTTAAAATCCCCCGCCCACAAAGCGTGCCAGTTCGAGTCTGGCCTCGGGCACCATTTTAAACACATTAAAATGGTGCAAGTAAAGAACCCAGCATTTAGCTGGTTTTTTTATGCCTGCGATTTAGCCCTCTCCTATCCATATTCATTTCTCTGTATGACCTGCCTATGAAGCCCCAACAAGCACTGCTTTATGTGCAGCAATTACAGCAACAATACCCTGCTGCCTTTAAACGAAATATTTTGTTTTACGGTTTTATTCAGAGCAAAGGCATGCTGGATGAATGGAAAGAGTTTATTCCATGGCTCTTGGCCTGTATGATTTTTATTCCTATTTCTATCAGTTTAGCTTTGGGGATTCAAAACACCACAGCACAGTATGATGCTTTTCAAGCCAATGCCTTGTCTATTTTAGCGATTATGCTCGGCTTTATGCTGCTATTACCTTATGTGTTGTATCAGATCAAACACAGCTCTGCATCGTGGTATCAGTTTCAGCAACACGCCCCACTCAAAATTGCAGTCCTGATTATTTTACAAGCGCTAAATTTTGCCTATTTTCAAAGTACGATTCTGCAAGGAGTCCTTTTCTTTTTTTGCATAAGTTTTAGCTTTGTTCGCTTGTATAAAGAAAATATGTTTCGTGACCACGCCAGTCTGGAACAAAAATATTGTTTAACCCAGATTCGTCGTGCTGCTTACTGGTCGTATCGTCAGGCTGCTAAAATTCAATTCCGCTTATATTTCACTAATAAAAATAGCCCCCGCTTTACACAACTCACTCAGCAATATCAGCACGCACTTGAGTTACATCAACAGATTATGCAGGCTGAGCAAGCCTTATGTAAAAGCATTAAACACATAGATTTAGACAGTTATATTCAAGAGAAACTCGAATAAAAATTTCACGCCTTACATTAAAAAAAACCGAGCAACTTAAGCTCGGTTTTCTGTAAGCATCACACCAATTTTTAGGCGGTTTTAGCAACTTCAATGATTGGTTTTAAGTGTACATCGTAGGTCATTTGATGACTACGTGTTGAATCTATTTTGTATTCACGTGCCTTCACCGTATCCACAAACTTCCAATCGGCAACCACTTGATCATGATTAAAAGTCACTGTTAAATAACCGCGCTGATTGAGGTTGCAATAATCCAGCTCATCAATCAGTTCTTGAAAGGCATATTCCAACGCTGCCATTTCGTCTGCAGGCACATTTAAGTAATACTCAATTCCTGGCGATGATACCGAACTGGTCGCGAACTCCACCCCAACCTCATGATTGGTTTCATGGGTATGCAAGCTTGCAGCCCAAGCATTATGAGTATCACCTGCTAACACCACTGCTTTTTTCCCAAGCTGTTGCAATGTCCCATACACAACTTCACGATCGTAAGCATAACCATCCCAAGCATCGAGATTATAAGGTGCAACCGCCCTCAAACGCGCTTTATCCATTGCTGTCAAAGTTGGATCATTCGCTTTTAAGCGCATTTTTAGCGTGAGCAACTCAGTAATTTTTTGCTTCATTTGTGCAAGGGTTTCAGGTCGCTGATCACCATTGGTAATTTGCCCTAAAAGCAATAACAATTCTTGTGGAATCAGCATTTTTGCCATCAAGACTTGTTGACCCAAAACATTCCAAGGGGCTGTAGACTGGATCAACTGCCCTTGCAACCACTGACGTTGCGCCACACCCATCAATGTACGTTGTGGATTTAATAAATCTGTCTGGAATTTAACCGCATCAATACCTGCCTCAGTCATATAATTGGCATAATCTAATTGCTTATGACGCGCTAAAATACGGGTATCTAGCATCATCAAATTGACTAGACCACCAAAGTCAAATTGGCGATAAATATTCAAATGATCATTTTCAGCGACTGGACGAATTGGCATCCATTCAAAATAAGCCTGTAATGCCGCAAGCTTACGTTCTATAAAACTGCCTTCATCTTCTTGATGATTATCTGCGCCCGCTTCCCAAGTATCATTACTGAGCTCATGGTCATCCCAAATCACAATAAATGGATGGCGTTGATGTGCGGCTTGCAAATCGGCATCGGTACGATATAAAGCATAGCGTTTACGATAATCATCCAAATTGATTATTTCTTTATCATTGTCTGTTGCAAAGGTACGTCCTAACTGTTGTGCATCATCAGTTGCGTATCCACCTTGTCCATATTCATAAATATAATCCCCCAAGTGAATAATCACATCCAGATTGCTTTCCTGTGCCATTTCTTTATAGACATGGAAATATCCTGCAGGGTAGTTTGAGCAAGAGCAAACTGCAAATTTTACCTGATCGCTGCGTTGTGACAAGGTTTTGGTCTGTCCTACAGCTGAAACTATATTGCCAAAACGGAAACGGTAATAATATTCAGTCCCTGCCCGCAAACGATCTGCGTCCACTTTCACTGTAAAATCTTGCGCTGCATTGGTTTGTACTTTGCCAGTATTCACCAATTGCTTAAACGCCTCATCACTCGCAATTTCCCACACCACCTCAAGACGCGCTGCATTGTCATTAGGTGTTAAGCGTGTCCATAAAATCACACGATCATGCAGCGGATCACCACTGGCGACACCATGCAAAAACTGCACTTTTAATGCATTTCCTGCTGTAGATTCATTATCATCTCCACATGCAGTTAATGCGACTGGCAATGACAATACCCCAAAACCAGCCAAACTTTTTTGAATCAACTCGCGGCGAGTTAAGCGAATGTTCATGAATATTCCTTTTATTTTTCTTGAGCGCTCAACATAGAAATTTATGATTTCGCTTTGATCTCAAATTCATGAAATATTGATGACAAACAACAGAAATATGCTTCAAACCGAACTTTTTTCAAGCTAATAATTTGAATTGATTGAAAAGAACGCAATTGTAAATAAATTTACTTGCCAAGTTTTATTTCGTCCTCTATTATTGCGCACATGCCCGAGTGGTGAAATCGGTAGACACAGGGGATTTAAAATCCCCCGCCCTCAAAGCGTGCCAGTTCGAGTCTGGCCTCGGGCACCATTTTAAATGGATTTAAATCATTGAAATGGTGCAAATAAAGAACTCCAGCATTACGCTGGTTTTTTTATGCCTAAAAAATATAATATTGAAAACAATAACATTTATGTATTGATGATTTGAAATGTTTCTACAACGCTTTATCTTCTCTTTCAAGTGGATGACCTGTTTATGCTGCTTGCTCAGTTTTGCAAGCCATGTACAAAGTTCCAGCCTTGAGTCCGCAACCGAGTCCGTAAGCCCAATTGAAACTGATGCAGAATTTTATGATATTTTTGCGGGAACAGTGCAATATAAAAACCAAGAGTTACAACTACGTCGTTGCAGCTTAGGCAACGATTTATATTTATTAGATTTCCAAAATCCTGAAGAAGCAAACCAACTCAAAACTTTGCTGCAACAAAATACAAAGTTTTGGGTGAATTTAATTGCACAGCCAAGTGAACATAATGGTCAATACATGCTAAATGTTCGGGAAATTGCAGAACTACATACACAACAAAGTTGCCATTTGAATGATGTTTTGAATGATTTGTTAAATCATCTATAAGTGAAAGCTGAAAGAGAGTGTCTATCACCACTCTCGTGTTGCAATCAACTCTTCCATTTCAATCTCAAAATAGCCTTGCTCTTGCAGCACCATCATCATCGCCTCAGCAATATAATCTGCTGCGGTATCATCCAAATCTGAATCTAGATCTTCAAATTGTGGTTTCATTTTATTGATGGCTTGCACGGTCTGGTCAGCAAAATGATAAATATCCGTTTCAGATAAATTGGATTTAGACACATGTTTTGCAAACTGTTGAATCAGTTGTTTTAACTCAGCAACCAAAATATCAGGATAAAACTCATCATCAAACATGGGGAGAAGTAAATCTGCAAACATACAGGCACTCAAAAATACAGAGATTCAAGCGTGCCTATATAGCATAAGCAGGGCTTTAATTCTAGCTTCACCCAAATCTACAAACAGCGATTAATTTGCCAACTGCATTGCTTGCCAAACTTTAATGGCATCAGACATGGCTTTCACATCATGCGCACGCACCATACAAGCACCTTGCTGAATACTGAGTAAATGAGCCGCTACTGAACCGACTGCACGCTGTGTTGGCTCTGCCCCACCTAAAGCTTCACCAATAAAGCTTTTTCGAGACAATGCCGATAAAATCGGATACCCCATACCATTGAGTTGATGCAACTCATTTAACAATTTCAAGTTTTGCTGTGCATTTTTTGGCAAACCAAAACCCGGATCAATCATGATATTTTCAGGTTTAACCCCTACCGCCAAAGCATCGGCGACACGTTGCTGCAACTCTGCAATTACATCTATAGTGACATCATCATATTGATCTAAATTGTTCATGGTGGTCGGTTCACCACGCATGTGCATAATAATCACGGGGATATTTAACTCAGCAGCTGTTTGCAACGCATTTGGACGGGTCAACGCACGTACATCATTCCAGATATGCGCCCCTGCAGCTACTGATGCACGAATTACTTCAGGCTGAGATGTATCAATCGAAAGCACCACATCATAAGCAGATAAGGCTTCTACCACAGGCACGACACGACGAATTTCTTCTTCCACACTCACAGGACTGGCTCCCGGACGTGTAGACTCACCACCAATATCAATCACGGTTGCACCTTCGGCCATCATTTCCAAAGCACGTGCTACAGCAGCATTTTTTTCATTATGTTGCCCACCATCACTAAACGAGTCTGGCGTCACATTTAGAATTCCCATCACATGCGGTTGAGATAAATCTAAACTCAAACGTCCGCATTGCAATACGCGCTTGGGTAATGGCATGAGCTGCATGCTGGTCTTCCTTTTAATTTGAAAAGCTTATTTTAACAAGGCTAATTTTGAAGATGTTGAATTCTTTTCACCCTCAAACCATTTTATAGCCTATAATTACAAGATTGCGCACATGCTATAGCGATAAAAAAAGAGCCTTATTTAAAGGCTCTTTTTTAAATTCACAGCATTACTTAGCGTGTTGGTATTAGCTCGCTGGTAATGGCGGCGGTGTGCTAGGACCATCAGTTGGTGTTACATCAATCACAGGATTGTCTGCAATATATACCTTCGGTGGCTTTGGCTCACGACCCTCCATAATGTCACGGATTTGGTCACGATCAATGGTTTCCCATTCCAACAATGCTTTTACCATTGCGTGGGCAATGTCTTGGTTATTTTCCAAAATATCGCGGGCAACTTTATATTGCTCATCAATAATACGACGAACTTCAGCATCCACTTGTTGTTGAGTTGCTTCAGAAATCGTACGACTGCCTAAACTGCCCATGAATGATTGCTGTGTATCATCTTCGTAGACCATTACGCCTAACTTGTCAGACATACCATATTTGGTCACCATCGCGCGCGCCAATTTAGTCGCACGCTCAAAGTCATTCGATGCACCTGTCGACATTTGATTAATGAAGACTTCTTCTGCAATACGACCACCAAACAAGATAGACAAGTCGTTCAGCATTTTGTCTTTATAATGGCTAGTTTGGTCATGTTCAGGCAATTGCCATGTCACACCCAATGCCCAACCACGCGGCATAATCGTCACTTTATGCACAGGGTCTGTACCCGGTAGCATTTCAGCAACAATCGCATGGCCTGCTTCATGATAAGCCGTCGCACGACGTTCTTCTTCACGCAGCACCATCGACTTACGTTCAGGACCCATATACAACTTGTCTTTGGCATCTTCAAAGTCGTGCATATCCACCGTGTTTTTATTACGGCGGGCAGCAAACAATGCAGCTTCATTCACAAGGTTTGCCAACTGCGCACCTGAGAAGCCCGGTGTACCACGTGCCAAGACTTTGACATCTACACCTGTAACTGAAGGCAACTTTTTCAAGTGAACATTCAGAATTTGCTCACGACCTTTAATGTCTGGCAAGCCAACCATTACTTGACGGTCAAAACGACCTGGGCGCAATAAAGCTTTATCCAGTACATCGGCACGGTTCGTCGCAGCGATGACAATAATGCCTTCATTGCCTTCAAAACCGTCCATTTCTACCAGCATCTGGTTCAATGTTTGCTCACGCTCATCGTGACCACCACCTGTACCAGAACCACGGTGACGACCAACTGCATCAATCTCATCAATAAAGATAATACATGGCGCATGGCGTTTGGCTTGCTCGAACATATCACGAACACGAGATGCACCCACACCTACAAACATTTCAACAAAGTCAGAACCTGAAATGCTAAAGAATGGAACTTTCGCTTCGCCTGCAATGGCTTTAGCAAGTAAGGTTTTACCTGTACCTGGTGGGCCAACCATCAACACGCCTTTAGGAATTGTTGCACCTAGACGTTTGAATTTTGCAGGGTCTTTTAAGAAATCTACAATTTCAACTACTTCTTGTTTTGCTTCATCACAACCCGCAACATCTGCAAATGTGACTTTAATTTGGTCTTCAGACAACATTTTAGCTTTAGATTTACCAAAGCTCATCGGGCCGTTTTTACCACCTGCACCGCCACCCATGTTGCGCATAAAGAACATGAATAACAAAATGATTAAAAGTACAGGGAAACTTGCGATCAATAGTTGCATTAACAAACCTTGACGTTGAGGTGCAGTACCTTCAACAACAACGTTGTTTTTAATCAGATTCGGCATCAGTTCAGGATCTTGAACTGCTGGACGAATACTTTCAAAGGACGAGCCATTGACTTTTTCGCCACTAATTCTTTCGCCATCAATTGTGACTTGCTTAATTTGACCAGCATTCACCGCTGCAACAAACTCTGAATAGTTCATTGCAGTTGGCTTTTCACTGTTATTGATGTTGCTGAAAATTAGAATCAGCACACCAAGTATAATCAGCCACAATACGGCATTCTTGAAGAGATCGCTCAAAGCTTTATTCCCATATCAATCTAATTTGATCATGCCCGTTACTGGGTGACCTTTCATTCAAAAAAGCTGAAGATCAGCTAGACAATTTATTAAAAACGTACAAAATGCACAATTTTTAACGGCTTGGCAAGTAAACTTTATTTAGACGCTTTTTTACGTCCTTGTCCAATAAGGAATACTTCTTTGGAACGTGCGCGTGAAGCAGCGGGTTTTGCTGTCTTTAACACATCAAAACTGTCCACGACCTGTTTACGAAATTCGTCAAACCCCGAACCTTGGAACACTTTGACCACAAACTGACCACTCGGTCCCAATACGCGATTGGCAAAATCAAGAGCCAACTCACATAAGTAAATTTGACGCGGTTGATCTACAGCTTTATTACCTGATGTATTGGGGGCCATATCAGAAATTACAACGTCTACCGTGCGTCCGTTTAAAATATTTAACAATTTTTCGAACACTTCTTCTTCGCGGAAGTCACCTTGTAAAAAGGTCACATCTGGTAGTGCGTCCATTTCTAAAATATCGGAAGCGATCACCAAACCTTTATCGCCTACAAGTTTCCCTGCAATTTGCGACCAACTGCCTGGTGCTGCACCTAAGTCCACCACAGTCATACCCGGTTTGATCAGTTTATATTTTTCTTGAATTTCAAGTAGTTTGTATGCAGCACGTGCACGATACCCTTCTTTTTGCGCTCTTTTCACAAAGGGATCATCTAGGTGCTCTCTCATCCACGCACGACTACTTTTGGATAATTTTTGGTTGGTAATGCGTGTTGCCATAACTCTCTTAGTAACGAATAGCCATCTAAATTGCGATTGTACGTGAAAATTAGCAAGCTTGCAGTAGACATCTGTATCTAAATGCCAATAACTGACAAGTTTTTTCTATTAAATCCATCGCTTATTTCTGTACTGTGGCATAAAAAACCACACTCATCACAGATAGATAAAGCTAAGCAAATGTTCAATTTTTGATATTTTGCACTGCTGCACCTTCGCGGATTATTTGCATAGAATTTACAGCGTTTCAAATTGGCTTTTGTTATACTAGGCCGTTTTTAAAATTAGGTTATCTTTATGGCGGCTCTCTCTATTCAGGAACGCAAGCGTTTACGTCAAATTGGTCATGCACTTAACCCCGTAGTGATGGTTGGCGGTCAAGGTTTGACTGAAAATGTAATTGAAGAAACCAACCGTGCTTTAAATGATCACGAATTAATTAAAGTCAAAATTGGTGGTGAAGACCGTGAAGTACGTGCAGCTGTAATTACTGAAATTGCTGCAGCAACAGGTTCTGAAGTGGTACAAACCATTGGTAAAATTGCTTTGCTTTATAAAAAAGCAGCAAAACAAAATGCTAAGTTGTCAAATTTAGTTCGTCACGCGCATTTGTCTAACTAAGCTGAAATGGCAAGTTACGAACTCAGCGCCTTTGATCGTCAGTTTCAAGCGATTTCTTTGGTCGGTGCAATTGAACAACAAAGTCCGTTTAGCTTAAATGTAGGTTATTGGCTGCGTGATCCGAATCAGTGGGTCGAATGGCCTGCATTGGTAGCTTCACATCCACGTCAGGACTTTTTGTGGGAACAGACCTGCTTTGAAATTTTCATTGGCGTTCAGGGCGAAGATTTTTATCGTGAAATCAATCTCTCCCCTTCTCAAGCTTGGCAAGCCTATGCCTTTGAAGAATATCGTTATCCTGAGCAAATGCCACCTGTAGCCGCTTATGATATTGAGTTGAATCAGCTAAAACGTACGCATTACGGTTTAAATGTCAGTCTGGATTTAACCGAATTTATGCTGAAACATAAACTGAAATGGACAGATTTGTTTATTGGGCTGACGGCTGTGCTCAAAACCAGTCAGGGCGAGCAATTTTATGCCATGCAACACAGCAGTCCTGCCGCCGATTTTCACAATAAGCGGGATTGGCTACATCAGTTCTAACTGTGATTAATGATAGTTTAGATTGAAACAACTAGTTTTTGGTCTGAGCGAAAAGTTTAAATAAAAAAAAGTGAGGCGTATGACCTCACTTTTTTTATGGCTGAATCTGCAACAGTTTAAACGGGATTATGCTTGATCAGCTTCATCATTCGTTTCAGTTTTTGATGGATTTACTTTTTTCCACGCTTCCAATGTGTGCTCTTTAGAACGCTTAAAAGTTTCAGCCAATTGGTCTTTGTGTTTCACTGAAATGCTGCTGACATCTTCTTTCAACTCTTTACCAAGTTTAGAAAGATCTTCAATGATTGCGCTAAATTCAGTTTTTACAAAATCTTTTAATTCACCCAAATCTTTAGGTGAACTGCCAAATTGTGCTTTTAAAGCTTCAATTTTTTGCAACACATCTTGCTTTAACTGACCCAATTGCTCTTGCACGCTGGCATTGAGTTGTTTGGCTTCGGCTTGAACTTTTTCTTGCGTTTCCGCAACTACATCAAGCACCTGCTCTTTGGCATCATGCGTTACTTTCTCAAGCTTTTCAGCACTCTCATGCACCGTATCTTTAATGGCTTTGTTATCAGCTACTGATTTTTGTTGTTCAGTCATTTTGCTTCACCTAAGGTCGTTGTTGTTTATAAATTAAGCATAAGGCAATTTAGACTAAAATGGGTTTTGAATTGTCTAACAATCGTATATTGCTTACATTTAGACTACAAGCCACAACATAAACCTAGCAAAAAAAGCAAGCCTTTTATCTTACATATTCGTCAGATTCACAATGGACTTTTGGCGAGTTCATGCGTATAATGCAATGTTAAGTTCAAGCGAGCAGACATAGGAGGGTAGGTTTAAATATTGACCTTCCTTTTTTTTCGTCTACTCGCTTTTTTACAGCCCTATTTTTGTGGTTTTAGTTCAGGAGCTTTGGTTTGAGCACCCCCGCCATTTTAGCCCTCGCCGACGGTACAATCTTTAAAGGTACGTCTATCGGTGCGACGGGAAGTACGACTGGTGAAGTCGTTTTTAACACTGCCATGACTGGCTATCAAGAAATTTTGACCGACCCGAGTTATGCACAACAACTTGTGACTTTAACTTACCCACATATTGGGAACACTGGTTGCAATGATGAAGATGTTGAGTCAGGTCGAATTCATAAAGTATGGGCAAACGGTTTAATTATCCGTGATTTGCCTTTATTACACAGTAACTTCCGTTCTGCTCAATCTTTAGGCGAATACTTACAACAACACAATGTTGTTGCAATTGCCGATATTGACACCCGTAAATTGACCCGTATTTTACGCTCCAAAGGTGCGCAAAATGGTTGTATTCTTGCTGGTGAAAATATCACTGAAGAAGAAGCAATTGCGAAAGCACGTGCATTTGGCGGGTTAAACGGCTTAGATCTTGCAAAAGTATGCTGCGACCCTGAAGGTTTTGAATGGACTGAAGGTTCATGGGAACTTGGCAAAGGCTTTACTCAACCTGAACTTAAATATCATGTGGTTGCATACGATTACGGTGTCAAAACCAACATCCTGCGTATGCTGGCAGACCGCGGTTGTCAATTAACCGTTGTTCCTGCACAAACCCCTGCTGAACAAGTCCTTGCGTTAAACCCAGATGGCATTTTCTTGTCAAATGGCCCTGGCGACCCTGCTGCATGTGACTACGCAATTGAAGCTGTAAAAACAATTGTAGAAACCACGAATACTCCTGTATTTGGTATCTGTTTAGGTCACCAAATTCTTGCACTTGCATCAGGTGCAAAAACAATGAAAATGCCGAACGGACACCACGGCGCAAACCATCCTGTACAGAACTTAGAAACTGGTACAGTGATGATTACTTCTCAGAACCACGGCTTCGCGGTAGATGAAAGTACCTTACCAAACAATGTACGTTCAACGCATCGTTCATTGTTCGATGGCACAAACCAAGGTATTCATCGTACAGACAAGCCTGCATTTAGCTTCCAAGGTCACCCAGAAGCAAGTCCAGGTCCACATGACTGCGCACCATTGTTCGATCATTTCATCGAACTTATTGAAGCCGCTAAGAAGTAATTAAGGAGCGAAATAATGCCTAAACGTACGGATATTAAAAGCATCTTAATTATTGGTGCTGGTCCTATTGTTATTGGTCAGGCCTGTGAGTTTGACTATTCTGGTGCTCAAGCATGTAAAGCGCTGCGCGAAGAAGGTTACCGCGTTATTTTGGTAAACTCGAACCCTGCGACCATCATGACTGACCCTGCAATGGCAGATGCAACTTATATCGAGCCAATCACTTGGCAGACTGTTGCAGCAATCATTGAAAAAGAACGTCCAGATGCAGTACTTCCGACCATGGGCGGTCAAACTGCGTTGAACTGTGCGCTTGCATTAGATGCCAACGGTATTTTAGCCAAATACAATGTTGAATTAATTGGCGCAACCAAAGACGCGATTGAAAAAGCTGAAGACCGTAAATTGTTTGATGAAGCAATGCGCAAAATTGGTCTTGAGTGTCCAAAAGCTGCGATTGCTGAATCTATGGAAGAAGCCCTTGAGATTCAATCTCGCTTTGGCTTCCCTGTGATTATTCGTCCATCATTCACGATGGGTGGTTCTGGTGGCGGTATCGCATACAACAAAGAAGAATTCCTTGAAATCTGTGAACGCGGTTTCGATCTTTCTCCAACTAAACAGTTATTGATTGATGAATCACTCATTGGTTGGAAAGAATACGAGATGGAAGTTGTACGTGACAAAAACGACAACTGTATCATTGTATGTTCAATTGAAAACTTTGACCCAATGGGCGTGCACACAGGTGACTCAATTACCGTTGCTCCTGCGCAAACCTTAACGGATAAAGAATACCAATTGATGCGTAATGCATCTTTAGCGGTACTTCGTGAAATTGGTGTAGAAACAGGTGGTTCTAACGTTCAGTTCGGTATTTGCCCGAATACTGGCCGTATGGTTGTGATTGAGATGAACCCACGTGTATCTCGTTCATCTGCACTTGCATCCAAAGCTACTGGTTTCCCTATTGCAAAAGTTGCAGCAAAACTGGCTGTAGGCTACACCCTTGATGAATTGAAAAATGACATCACAGGCGGCACAACACCTGCATCATTTGAACCATCAATTGACTACGTTGTCACTAAAGTTCCACGTTTCAACTTTGAAAAGTTCCCGCAAGCAGACGCGACTTTAACCACACAGATGAAATCTGTAGGTGAAGTCATGGCGATTGGTCGTAACTTCCAAGAGTCTGTAAATAAAGCCCTTCGCGGTTTAGAAACTGGTGCTTGTGGTTTTGACGAAAAAATTGAAGTGGGTGCTGAAGGCGCACGCGACAAGATTTTAGTTGAATTAAAAGTTCCAGGCCCTGAGCGTATTTGGTACGTGGCTGACGCATTCCGTCACGGCTTTAGCTTGGACGAAGTTTTTGAAGCGACCAAAATTGACCGTTGGTTCTTAATTCAAATTCAAGACATCGTTAATACTGAAAATGAAATCAAAACTTTAGGTTTTGGTGATCTAAACGCTGACAACATCCGTTCGTTCAAACGTAAAGGTTTATCTGACTTGCGTATTGCGAACTTGATGGGAATTTCACAAAAGCAATTCCGTAAACACCGTTGGAACTTGGGCGTAACCCCAGTTTACAAACGTGTGGATACCTGTGCTGCAGAGTTTGAATCTGACACAGCATATATGTATTCAACTTACGATGAAGAGTGTGAATCAAATCCTTCAGCGAAAGACAAGATCATGGTAATTGGCGGTGGTCCAAACCGTATTGGTCAAGGTATCGAATTCGATTACTGCTGTGTACACGCTGCGCTTGCAATGCGTGAAGATGGTTATGAAACCATCATGGTGAACTGTAACCCTGAAACAGTATCTACCGATTATGACACTTCAGACCGTTTGTACTTTGAACCAATTACTTTGGAAGATGTGCTTGAAATCGTTCGTACGGAAAAGCCAAAAGGCATTATTGTGCAGTACGGTGGTCAAACTCCACTTAAATTGGCACGTGCTTTAGAAGAAGCAGGTGCGCCAATTATTGGTACATCACCAGATGCAATTGACCGCGCAGAAGACCGTGAGCGTTTCCAGCAAATGATTCAACGTCTGCAATTGCGTCAGCCAAACAACAGCATTGTTAAATCTGCTGAAGAAGGTATCGCAGAAGCAGCGAAAGTGGGTTATCCGCTGGTTGTTCGTCCATCTTATGTATTGGGTGGTCGTGCAATGGAAATTGTGTATAACGAAGAAGAATTGAAACGTTACCTGCGTGATGCAGTTCAAGCTTCTAACGATGCACCTGTACTGTTAGACCGTTTCTTGGATGATGCGATTGAAGTTGACGTAGACTGCGTATCTGACGGTAAAGATGTGGTGATTGGCGGTATTATGCAGCACATCGAACAAGCTGGTATTCACTCTGGTGACTCAGCATGTTCAATTCCACCTTACTCATTGTCAGATGAAGTACAGGACGAAATGCGTCGTCAAACTGTTGCCATGGCAAAAGAGTTGGGCGTTATTGGTCTAATGAACGTACAGTTTGCAGTGAAAGGCAATGACGTTTATATCTTAGAAGTGAACCCACGTGCATCACGTACTGTTCCGTTCGTTTCTAAGTGTATTGGCGAATCATTGGCTAAAGTTGCAGCACGTTGTATGGCGGGTCAATCTTTAGAAGCTCAAGGCTTTACTAAAGAAATTATTCCGCAACACTTCTCTGTGAAAGAAGCTGTGTTTCCATTCAACAAGTTCCCTGGTGTAGACCCAGTGCTTGGGCCTGAGATGAAATCTACAGGTGAAGTCATGGGCGTGGGCAAAACTTTTGGTGAAGCATTCTATAAAGCTGTGCTAGGCTCGAATGATCGCTTACCAGGAATCCCAACTGAAGGCGAAGTGAAACATGCATTCTTGTCTGTACGTGAGTCAGATAAACCGCATGTAGCGCGTATTGCAAAACAATTGGCTGATTTTGGCTTCAAACTTGTTGCAACAGGTGGTACGCACAAAGTCATCACCGATGCAGGTATTGAGTGTGAACGTGTGAATAAAGTGACTGAAGGTCGCCCACACATTGTAGACCGCTTGAAAAATGGTGAGATTCACCTCATCATCAATACTTCTGAAGGCAAACAAGCGCAGCAGGATTCATTCTCAATCCGTCGTTCTGCATTGCAAGGTAAAGTGTATTACACCACGACCTTGAATGGTGCAGATGCTGTATGCCAAGCCTTAGCGATTAAATTACCAATGGATGTATATCGCCTACAAGATCTTACTGTAGGTTAATATATTTCAATAGAGTCCCGTCACCTTTCGGGTGGCGGGCTTTTTTTCATTTATAGACTTCAATTTTTTAAAGAGGGACAACTATGCAACGTTATCCTATGACTCCCGAAGGCAAACTTGCCCTAGAGAAAGAATTACACCAACTGAAAACTGTGGATCGTCCACGTATTACTGCAGCGATTGCAGAAGCACGTGAACATGGCGATTTAAAAGAAAATGCTGAATACCATGCCGCACGTGAACAGCAAGGTTTCTGCGAAGGCCGCATTCAGGACATCGAAGGTAAACTGGGTGCTTGCCAGGTGATTGATGTTAAAGAACTGGAGCAAAACGGTCGTGTAGTTTTTGGCGTCACTGTGACTATTGAAAATCTGGACACTGAAGAACGCAAAACTTACAAAATCGTGGGTGATGACGAAGCTGATTTTAAAATCAATAAAATTTCAGTGAACTCACCAATTGCACGCGGTTTGTTGGGTAAAAATGAAGGCGATGAAGCCAAGATAGTTACTCCGCAAGGCGAAGTGGAATACGAAATTGTGAATGTAGAATATCTTTAAGAATTAAAGATAACTGCACGTGATGCCCCTCTTTGAGGGGTTTTTTATTGCCTATAAATCATACAGCCGATCTTATAGATTATACTGCGATAAAAATAGAGGAAAATAAGATGGAAAATCGCATTATTCATGCATTTGTTTATGCGCTTTCTGGGGCTGTGTTAGGACTGATTTTAATTCCAGTCTGGGGACTCTTCATCAATATACAAACCAGTCCTGTCAGTATCGTATTGGCATCATCACTCTTTTTTGCCATTTGGGGATTCTTATTTCCAAACAGTGCTAAAAATGTTTTTATGTATTTGTGGAATTTTTTAAGATAAATACTTTAAGCTTCAAATCACTAAAGCAATCTCTTTTGAGGAATTATTATTTATCAATTAAAGTTGCCTTTTGGTGGTTGAACTATCCAGACTGGCTAAACGTTAGTCAATTGATTTTACGGTGTTTATTTAAAAACAGAAGATATGGAATTAAAAATACAAAGATTAATGCAGGTATAATAGTAAAAAAGATCAGATACCACACATAGCGTTGATTGGTTTTATATAAATGAACATGATAATCAATCCCTCGATAAAAGTCGGGTGATTTGATGTTGAAGATCAAATATCTATATTTCAATGGATATTTCAAATCATCAATATATTGAATATCAAAACCTTGATCCATCATATAACCATATTGGCATTTATCTTTTAAGATTAGATCACAAACAGGGGTTGCCTCTATATCAGCATTATTAACATCCATTACCGGGAAAACACCAGTTCCTGAAAACCTATTTAAATTAGCTTTTACCCCCCCTCATAATCACTTTTGCTTGTTTGAGTTCACTGACATAACCCTCTATATCCAAAACAAGAATAGCGACCTTTTTATTTAAACCTGTTGCCATAGCGACTACCACGACAGTCATCACACCAACTTTGATATGCTCCCATAGCAGCTTTTTCTTTTGTACTTTAAGCTCTTCAATCGGGGTCGTCGCATAAAAATGACCTAACCAAAAACCAAAAAATAAAGTACTGCTAAAGAACCAAATGGTTAACCATTTCATGCCATCAAAATTGGCATCGGCAAAAACCCAGTACAGCATCCCACAGGCGTAAAAAATAATAGCCGTAAGCGCTAGTGTGTAACGGTTAATGTTAAAAGCACTCATAAATTACGATTATCCTTAAAATTTATTTGAGCAATTTTTTTGGTCGCACTTTCTCAACTTCATTAAATAAACTAAATGTTTGATTCACATAATTCACAACACCTGAGATTTGATCCATGTAACTCAGTAATTCAGGTGTTTTCATGCAGAATCGCCAGCTTGTATCTTAAGGGAAAATTCTACTTTTAAATCCTATTATTTTTTTAGGGGGGATTACCAAAGTAAAGGTATGAATGATTCTTTTTATTTCATCTGCTCTTTTTTCTTCAAACTCATTTTCGACGAACATTAACTTCTCCGCCCACCTAGCTTCTGTCAGGATGAATATTATAAGAAATCAAAAGTAACTCATATATAATTCTATTTCATTAATTTTTTATACATACACCATGTCCGGAACGCTGATTAATTCCCCTGTCAAACACTGGTGCGAATTTGAGTTTATCTCCAAAACTGTAAAAAACCCCAATATCCATATTAAAGGCAATTATTCTTATTATTCAGCTTATTGGGATCAGGGCTTCGAGCGTTGTGTCGTGCGCTATTTGCACGACAAACCCGCCACAGCAGAAAAGCCTATTGATCAGCTCTTTATAGGCAATTTTGTCTGCTTTGGTGCGGAATGTGTGATTATGATGGGGGGCAATCAATTGCATCGCAGTGATTGGATTTCTGCTTTTCCATTTGACACCCGTAGTTTTGTAGCTGAAGGTGATACCAAAATTGGGGATGGATGCTGGATTGGTAGTCGTGCCATGATTATGCAAGGCGTTGAACTAGGTGAAGGTGCAATTGTGGCGACAGGTGCAGTGGTCACACAAGATGTACCGCCTTATGCCATCGTGGCAGGAGTACCTGCTAAAGTCATCAAATACCGTTTTAGTGAAGTAGAGATTGCTCAACTTTTGGCACTAAAACTGTATGATTTAGATGAAAAATATTTACTGAAAATCCGCGAACAATTACAGAGTGATGATGTTCATCAACTAATCAATTTTTTGAAAAACACGCAAACAAAAATTGATTAAAACTTTAGTTGAATTGAAAGCACAGCTTCACAATTTCATGCTAAATTATGGTGAAATAAGGACTTACAGCACTCAATTATCTTTATGAAATTACTGGGTTTTATTCTATATAAATTCAGCGTAAGATAAGACAGCACTCAGAGCGAATATTTTATTAAAGTATTGAAATTACAATAAGGAGAAACACTCATGGCTTACCAAAACATCCTCGTACCAGTGGACGGTTCTGAAACTTCTTTTGCTGCTGTTGCAAAGGCTGCTGAACTTGCAAAAGCATTTGGTAGTAAAATCACTGTGGTACAAGTACTTACACTTGACCCGTATATTGCTGCAGAATACATCACTGCAAACCAAACCAATGACTTGATTGAACGCGCGCGTGCTTCTATCGTGAAAACTTTAGAAGAAGCAAAGCAAAAATTCACTGAACAAGGTGTTGAAGCTGAAACTAAACTACTTGAAGGTCAAGTGATTGCACGCGAAATTACCAACGCTGCGAAAGAGTTAAATGCTGACCTTATTGTGATTGGTTCACATGGTCGTACTGGCTTGAAAAAATTATTCTTAGGTAGTGTTGCGCAAAGCATCCTAAGCGAAGGCACTACACCTGTACTTGTGGTACGTCAATAAGATTGCGTGTTCCTCATTTCTACGGAAGCGAGGAACTTCCCCCTCTCATTTATTAGTTTTTTTGTTTATTCCGAAACTTTTATTGCTTCTTTTCACTCAGCAAACTTGCTTCAGTATCATCACATCTCAATATTAAACACTCAATTTAACAGTAAAGTTTAATTCTGCCATTGGTATTGTTTTAAATTCACCTTCCCTGCAATGACCAGAACCCCTTCCTTTTGCAATTTTACCGTTTGTATATTTTCTCCTTGGGCGTTGAACTTGCTTAGGCTAATTTTTCCTTGCGCATTAATCACCCGATGCCACGGCACTGTATGTTCTGCCGATAAATGCTTAAGGACATAACCGACCAAACGTGCATGTTTGGGCAGCCCCGCTAGACGTGCCACTTGCCCATAGGTCGCAACCTGACCTGCTGGAATTAAACACACCACGTTCAAAATCATGTGAGCTAATTCATCACTCGGTTTATGGCTTAAAGTTTTTTGCACCCATCCACTCGCGTTGATTTAGCCGATAAAAAAGGAGCGACTGACTACACTCCTTTTGTTTGTAAAACTTGAATTTGAGTCTTTAAATTGCGGCATTGAATGTATCACAATCATTAATCAAGCCTGATTTTAAGCCAGTCTGGAACCATTGTACGCGCTGAACACTGGTGCCATGGGTAAAGCTATCAGGTACGACTTGTCCACGTGCACGTTTTTGCAAATAATCATCGCCAATTTTATGTGCTGCATCCATGGCTTCTTCGATATCGCCTTGTTCAAGGAATTGAGTACGTTGATGGTTATGATGCGCCCACACCCCCGATAAACAGTCCGCTTGCAGTTCCTGACGCACCGAAAGCTGATTGCCCTGCACTTCACTGACTTGCTGACGTGCTTTATGCACTTGCTCTGAAATTCCTAAAATGGTCTGAATATGATGCCCAACTTCATGTGCCACAACGTAGGCTTGGGCAAAATCACCTGCCTGATCATCTCGGCTTAATTCAGTCTGATTTTGTTCACCACCAATACCCATTTGCTGACGCATGGCTTGGAAGAATGAAGTATCAATATATACTTTTTGATCGGCTGGGCAATAAAACGGCCCCATTGCCGATTGTGCCGTACCACAGCCAGAATTAACCACACCTGTAAATAACACCAGTTTAGGCGGCACATATTGGCTATCTAGCTGCTGCTGAAACACTTGTGACCATGTATCTTCGGTATCCGCCAAAACAGTACCCACAAACTCAATTGCCTCTTGTTGTTCAGGACTTGGATTATCTAGACCTTTGGTTTCAGCACTTTGTGCATGCGAGGTGACTTGCTTGGTCGCTTGATAAGCTGATTGAGGATCGACCCCAAAAAACTTCCACGCAACAAAGGCCACCACTAAGCCCAAAATACTGATTCCACCCGCTTTAGCTCCGCCTCCACCACGGCGGTCTTCTACATTCGTACTAACTCGACGACCTTTCCAACGCATTATTCTTATCCTTTCTCAATTTTTTGAATGATAGTTCATTCTAAATATAGTCTAAGTCTTGAAGCAGGGCTTATTGACTCTGTTTAGACTTTGGCCATACTTTTTGAATCAGTGTAACCACAATCACAACCAATACACCCGCTAAAATACCCACCGCAAAATTCATTAAGGTTGGCGTTACAGCCCCTACAATGCTGCCCATAGTTGGGATGTCTTGAACATACTCTACTGTATCTTCTGTGAAATGGTGCACAAATGGAATAGCATGATTGATAATACCACCACCCACTAAAAACATGGCAGCAGTCCCAACAACCGACAAAGTTTTCATTAATATCGGGGCGAATGCCAATAAGCCACGACCAATACGTTGTTTAAAATTAGATGCTTGTTCAGTCAGATGTAAACCAATGTCATCAATTTTGACAATAAATGCAACTAAGCCATAGACCCCAACGGTCATGGCAATGGCAATTACGCTTAATACGGTCACTTTGGTTAAGAAACTGGCGGCTGCGACTGTACCTAATGAAATCACCACAATTTCAGCCGATAGAATAAAGTCAGTACGCACTGCACCTTTAATTTTTTCATTTTCAAAACGAGCAAGGTCTTGCTCAGTCTGAATCAATTCTAATTGCGCTTCTGCGGCAGTTTTTGCTTTTTTGTGCTGTAGGGTGTGCATGATCTTTTCAACACCCTCATAGCTTAAGAACAACCCACCAATTACCAATAATGGATTAATCAACCATGCGGCAACCACGCTAATGAGCAGTGCCAACGGTACTAAAATCAATTTATTAACAAAAGAGCCCTTAGCTACCCGCCACACTACAGGTAACTCACGATCTGCACGCACACCACTGACCTGCTGCGCATTCAATGCCAGATCATCACCCAATACCCCTGCTGTTTTTTTAGCAGCCATTTTACTCATGACGGCTACATCATCTAAAACGGTTGCAATGTCATCTAATAAAAGTAATAAGCTGCTCGCCATTGCTTTGTTATCCTTATGCGATTTTCTATCTATTTTAAAACTGTACGCAAATAAACTCTGTATTTACTTCATTAATTTTTTAAACGAATTCAATTCAATCTGTTTAAGGAAGTGACATTGAAAAATGTTATGCCTTACAATGTAGCAATTCATCGGTACATAGATGTCGTAGATACGACTTGGAATAAAAAATGAGTAATCAAGATAATCGTCCTGTGATTTTGACGGGCGATCGTCCGACTGGACAGCTACATTTAGGTCACTTTGTGGGTTCTTTACGTTCACGTGTAGGTTTACAAGACTCGCATCATCAACATCTGTTACTTGCCGATGCTCAAGCCTTAACTGACAATGCCGACAACTTTGAAAAAGTACGTCGCAATATTATTGAGGTAGCAACCGATTATTTAGCGGTGGGGATTGATCCAACAAAAACCACCATTTGCGTGCAATCTTGCCTGCCAGCGCTAAACGAACTTACCATGTTGTATTTAAACTTCGTGACTGTGGCACGTTTGGAGCGTAACCCAACCATTAAATCTGAAATTCAGATGCGTGGTTTTGAGCGTGATATTCCTGCAGGTTTCCTGTGCTACCCTGTAGCTCAAGCAGCCGATATTACTGCATTTAAAGCAACGGTCGTTCCTGTAGGTGAAGACCAAATTCCAATGATTGAACAGACCAATGAAATTGTGCGTCGGGTGAATCGTCAAATTGGTCATGACTTGCTACCTGAATGTCAGGCATTGTTGTCAAATATCGGACGTTTACCTGGTTTTGATGGTAAAGCGAAAATGTCAAAATCACTGGGCAATACCATTGTGTTAGATGCCACAGACAAAGACATTAAAAAAGCTGTCAATGCAATGTACACCGACCCAAATCACCTGCGTATCGAAGACCCAGGTCAGGTTGAAGGCAACGTAGTATTTACTTATTTAGATGCCTTCGATACCAACAAAGAAGAACTTGAAGAACTGAAAGCGCATTATCGTCGTGGTGGTTTGGGCGATGGTACGGTGAAAAAGCGTTTGGAAGGCATTCTAAAAGAATTGATTGGGCCTATCCGTGAACGTCGTATCGAGTTGGCAAAAGACCCAGATTACATTATGGACATTTTGAAATCGGGTACAGATAAATGTCGTGATATTACTCAGCAAACTTTAGACGAAGTGAAAGCTGGATTAGGCGTTTTCCGTTTCTAAACCATTTTTTCTAAACACCTGTTTTATCACGTATTGCTTAAAACCAAAGCCTCTAATTTACTAAAATTAGAGGCTTTTTTATTTCTGCAAAACCTTCAAAATCTCGTGATTTTACTCACACAAAACACTTATTAGTTACGTTACTTAACATCACGTAACTCGAATACTGAGGAAGAGTATTCAGGTTTTGCTTATGATAATCACATGCTTTAGGAGCAATCCTAATTTCATAACATTTCTCCTTTACCGAAACTGTGTATGCAGATTCGTAGTTCCTACGCAATGATCACCCCAATCATTGCGTATTTTTTTGTCTGAATTATCGCCTTGATACCTGCATATACCTAAACTTTTAGCAAATTGTATACATCACAACTGACTCTTTATTAGAGGTAATACAGGACTCAACAGCATCATTGCAAAATTCTACTTGAAGCCAACGGTATTCCAATTAAAGTAACTCTATTCTGTTGTACAGCTTTAAATGTGATGCCCTTATTTATGTCTGGACTCATCCGAACTATTCAGCGTATCAGTCAAATTGGACTCTTGATGACGATTTCCACTTACGCACAAATACACGCCTTGGTGGTGATACCAGACCACCCTATTCAGCATGTTTTGCATGAGCCACTAAAACTGCCTAACGCAAATTCACCCAAACCTAATCTACACAAGCATCACATTGCAAAAATGCGCATCATGCACATTGATTTAGATTATATGTTTGACACCGACAAAGCCCAACAAAAGCGAAATATACAAGCCTTAATTCAACGTATTAATGCCATTCAGCCCAATACCATTTTTTTGCAGGCTTTTGCCGACCCAGATGCCAATGGTTCAGCCGATCAGGTTTATTTTGAGAACCGCCATGTACCAGTGCGGGACAATTTGTTTCAACAGGTGCATCAACTCATTCGTGATAAAACTCAGGTTCAACAAGTCTATGCTTGGCTACCAGTGCTGGCTTGGGAATTACCCAAAGCTCAAGATTTAAACTATGTAGAACATCGTCAAGGCGGTCAAAAAGGCTATATTCGCCTTTCTCCTTTTGAAGAGAAAAACTTGGCAATTATTGTCGATATTTTCCGTGATTTTATTCAGCACAACCCTGTAGATGGTGTGCTGTACCATGATGATATTACCTTGTCAGATTATGAAGACTCTTCGGCTTCGGCACGTAAGTACTATCAAGAATGGGGCTTTTCAAAACGAATTTTCAACAATATTCGACACCCTTTGCAGGGACGTTTAGCCAAACACAAAACTGCGTACTTGGATCAATTGGCTGCGGGCATCACCCAAGTTTTAAAGCAATACCAACCGAATTTATTGGTTGCTCGGAACATGTATGCACCTGTGGTGCTTCAACCACAAAGCGAATAGTGGTTTTCACAATCCATGCCAAGTACCTACCGTTATTATGATTACAACGCAATTATGGCCATGCCCTATATGGAACAAGCTAAAGATCACAAAAAATTCTATTTAGATTTAATTCGACATGCAAAAAAATACGACCCAAATTTGGATCGTACTATTTTTGAGGCTCTAGACTAGCAGAATAGATATGTTAGTCTAGAGCCTTATAAAATATTACTTATTACATAATTTTTACTTAATTAATTGATTAAAAAAACTTTATATTTCAATTATTGCACGCTTTCACACATAAAAAATCCCCTTTTACGGGGATTAAATCGATCATTATGTTCTGCTTAATAGGCAATCTAATGATTGAATGATCTGTTAATTAGATTGCCGAAATT
Organism: Acinetobacter sp. KAM396; assembly: GCF_021602765.1. Taxonomy (NCBI): domain Bacteria; kingdom Pseudomonadati; phylum Pseudomonadota; class Gammaproteobacteria; order Moraxellales; family Moraxellaceae; genus Acinetobacter; species Acinetobacter sp. KAM396. The sequence continues at coordinate 42,244 of NZ_BPPH01000005.1, read as the reverse complement.
TAGCTTAAGCCAAACCTTTTTCCTTAAGTACTTGCAGCATGGTAGAACCTAATTCTGCAGGACTACGTGTATATGCCATTCCCGCTCGCTCAAAGGCAGCAAACTTTTCTTCTGCTGTGCCTTTACCGCCTGAAATAATTGCACCCGCATGCCCCATACGCTTGCCTTTTGGTGCAGTCACACCTGCAATATAACCCACTACAGGTTTGCTGACATTGGACTGAATATATTCAGCAGCCTCTTCTTCTGCCGTTCCGCCAATCTCACCAATCATAATAATGGCATCAGTATCTGGGTCATCTTGGAATAATTTTAAAGCATCAATCTGATTCATTCCTGGAATTGGATCCCCTCCAATACCAATACAAGTCGATTGTCCAAGTCCAAGTTTTGTAGTTTGAGCTACCGCTTCATACGTCAGCGTACCTGAACGTGAAATAATTCCAATACGGCCTGGTTGATGAATATGTCCTGGCATAATGCCAATTTTACATTCGCCTGGTGTAATCACGCCTGGACAATTCGGCCCAACTAAACGTGTTCCATTGCTATTGGTTTCCAAATAGCGCTTAGCCTTGAGCATGTCGATGGTTGGCACGCCTTCTGTAATCACGACAATTAAACCTACGCCTGAATCTACAGCTTCCACAATCGAATCTAGAACAAATGGTGCTGGTACATAAATCACGGATGCATCTGCAGCTGTTTCACGTACCGCTTCTTTCATAGTGTTAAACACGGGTAATTCTAAATGTGTTTGACCACCTTTACCTGGCGTGACCCCACCCACCACTTTCGTGCCATAGTCGAGTGCTTGTGCTGAGTGAAAAGTCCCGTTCTTACCCGTAAAACCCTGAACCAATACTTTGGTGTTTTTATCAATTAATACGCTCATGCCTGATTCTCCTTAAGCTTTCACTGCAGCAACAATTTTTTCTGCAGCATCGGACAAGCCATTTGCAGAAATAAGTTTTAATCCTGATTCATCTAGTAATTTAGCACCTAGCTCTGAGTTGTTTCCTTCTAAACGAACCACCACAGGCACAGTAACATTTACCTCTTGAACCGCTGCAATAATTGCTTCTGCAATCATGTCACAACGTACAATTCCACCAAAAATATTGATTAACACGCCTTTGACTGAGTGATCTGCCAAAATAATTTTAAAGGCTTCAATCACACGCTCTTTGGTTGCACCACCACCTACATCTAAGAAGTTCGCAGGCTGGCCACCATACAACTTAATAATATCCATCGTTGCCATTGCCAAGCCCGCACCATTGACCATACAGCCAATGTTGCCTTCCAAAGCTACATAGTTCAGGTCAAATTCTGAAGCACGCAATTCACGCTCATTTTCTTGTGACTTATCTCGCAGCGCCAATACCTCAGGTAAACGGTACAACGCATTAGAGTCGATTCCGACTTTAGCATCGACACATAAAATCTCACCATTTTCGCGCACTGAAAGTGGATTAATTTCAAACAATGCAAAATCATTATCAATAAATGCCTGATAAGCCGCAGTCATAATTTTTACAAACTGAGTGATTTGGCTATCTTTTAGTTTTAAGGCGAAAGCAACTTCTCGCGCCTGAAATGGCAATAACCCCACCAATGGATCGACTTCTACTTTAATAATTTTTTCAGGGGTTTCTTCTGCGACTTTTTCAATTTCAACCCCACCTTCGGTAGATGCCATAAAGGTGACACGACGGCTTGAACGATCTACCACAGCACCTAAGTACAATTCGCGCTCTACAGGATAAACATCTTCAGCCACTAAAATACTATTTACAGGCTGACCATAGGCGTCGGTTTGATAGGTGACCAAACGTGTTCCAAGAATTTGGTTGGCATAGTCTGCTGCTTCTTGTGCAGATTTTACGACCTTCACGCCGCCCGCTTTACCGCGACCACCTGCATGCACCTGAGCTTTCATCACCGCAAATTTACCGCCCAGTTGCTCGAAAGCTTGCACGGCTTCTACGGCTGTAGTTGCCAAAATGCCTTCTTGTACTGGCATACCATATTTTTTTAATAGCGCTTTTGCTTGATACTCATGTAGATTCATTGACTAACCTTTTACTACTTCTTTTATTCAGTTATCACCACCAATATCAAACCAGAGTTTTAATATTGCTTTCCTTGTGTGGTGTTTTTCCTATGCTCTTTACTTTTAGATGATTATTCCCATAAATACAACCATCAAATGCAAAAAGAGCGGCCTAAGCCGCTCTTTTTAGTTTTATTTGCGTTTACGCTGAATCGCGTGAATCGCACGCCCATCTACAGCTAAAGCGGCTTCATGCACCACTTCAGAGAAGGTTGGGTGACCAAATGTCATTAATTGTAAATCTTCAACTGAAGATACAAATTCAAGTGCAATCATACCTTGGTGAACGATGTCAGACGCAGCAGGGCCAATCACGTGCATACCCAATAAACGATCTGTTTTTGCATCTGCAACAAACTTCACGAAACCAGCACCTTCGCCTGCAGCTAAAGCACGACCATTTACCGCGAAACCGAATTGACCAGTTTTCACTTCGTGGCCTTTTTCTTTCGCTTGCTCTTCAGTTAAACCAACCCACGCCGCTTCAGGGTGTGTGTAAATCACTGAAATGATTGTGTCGTAGTTGACTTGTGCAGCATGACCGTGAATACGCTCAACTGCCATTACGCCTTCTTCCATTGCTTTGTGTGCAAGCATTGGACCACGTACCAAGTCACCAATTGCATATACACCTTCAACAGAAGTTGCACACCAATCGTTCACTTCAACCAAACCACGTTCAGTCAGTTTAATACCGCAGTCATCTGCCAATAAACCTTCAGCATAAGCACGACGACCTACACAAACGATCAATTTATCGAAAGTTTGTTCTTTGTCTTCGCCGCCTTGGGTATATTTAACAGTCACTTCACGACCATTAACTTCAGTACCTGAAACTTTCGCACCGATACGGATATCCATACCTTGCTTGGTCAATAGTTTTTGGTAGTCTTTTGCCAAAGCTTTGTCAGCCATTGGTAAGAATGCATCCATTGCTTCAAATACAACAACTTCTGCACCTAGACGACGCCATACTGAACCAAGTTCAAGACCAATTACGCCTGCACCAATCACACCTAAACGCTTAGGCACTTCTGGGAATTCTAATGCACCAGTAGAATCAACAATAATGTCTTGATCTACAGGAGCAACAGGAATATTTACAGGAACTGAACCAGTCGCAAGAATCACATACTTAGGCTCTAAAACTTGAGTTTCGCCTTCATGAGAAACGAACTCAACTTTTTTACCTGCAAGCAATTTACCCGTACCTTTTAACCACTCAACACCGTTACCTTTTAATAACTGATCAATACCGCCAGTTAATTGGTCAACGATTTTGTCTTTACGTGCTAATAGCTTCGCAAGGTCAAACTGTACTTCACCTGTGGTGATACCATGTTCAGCAAGTTCGTGAACGGTTGCTTCATAGCGTTGGGAAGAGTCAAGCAGTGCTTTAGATGGGATACAGCCCACATTTAGACAGGTACCACCCAAAGATGGCTTACCTTTGTGAATACGTTTTTCGATACACGCAACTTTAAAGCCAAGTTGAGCCGCACGAATTGCCGCTTCATAACCACCTGGGCCACCGCCAATAACAACAAGATCAAATTGTTGAGACATTTTTATCTCCAAAAATGGGCTTAGAGGATCGCTCCGAGCCCACTGATTTATTCTTTAGAATTAAAGGTCAAGGATGAGTTTAGCTGGCTCTTCTAACAATTCTTTGATTGTTACAAGGAAACCTACAGCTTCTTTACCATCGATTAAACGGTGGTCATAAGAAAGCGCCAAGTACATCATTGGCAAGATTTCAACTTGACCATTTACCGCCATAGGACGCTCTTGGATTTTGTGCATGCCCAAAATAGCAGTTTGTGGCGTGTTTAGAATTGGAGTAGATAACAATGAACCGAAAGTACCACCGTTAGTAATGGTGAATGTACCGCCAGTCATGTCTTCAATACCCAACTTACCGTCACGTGCTTTGTAAGCATAGTCACGAATACCGTTTTCAACTTCAGCGTAGTTCATACGGTCTGTATCACGTAATACAGGAACCACTAAACCACGGTCAGAAGAAACCGCTACACCGATGTCGTAGTAACCGTGATATACGATATCTTCACCATCAATAGAAGCGTTTACTGCTGGGTAACGTTTCAATGCTTCAGTTGCAGCTTTCACGAAGAAAGACATAAAGCCTAAACGTGCACCATGACGTTTTTCAAATGCGTCTTTGTATTGTGCACGCATTTCCATGATTGGCTTCATGTTCACTTCGTTGAATGTTGTCAACATTGCAGTTTCTTGAGTCGCTGCAAGTAAACGCTCTGCAACACGCTTACGTAAACGTGTCATAGGAACACGTTTCTCGATACGCTCACCTACCGCAACGCTTAATGGCGCAGCTGCAGCAGCAGGTTTAGCTTGATGATTTGCAACATCTTCTTTAGTGATACGACCACCGCGACCTGTACCAGACACGTCTGCAGCATTGATACCTGTTTCAGTCAATGCTTTACGTACTGCTGGTGCTTGGTCAGCAACAGGTTGTGCACGCTCAACAACTGGCGCAGCGCCCGCTTCAGTTTTCGCTGCAGCTTGCTCTACTTGATCTTCAGACTGAACAGCTTGAGTTTGAGCCGCGCCAGATCCAGCACCCGCTTCAAATTGAGCAATTACTTCGTCTGAAAGAACAGTATCACCTTCATTTTTGATGATTGCAACGATTGTGCCATCCGCAGGAGCGACTACTTCCAAAACAACTTTATCGGTTTCAATATCACAGATCACTTCATCACGTGAAACTGCTTCACCAGGTTGTTTGTGCCAAGTTGCAATCGTACCGTCTGCAACTGACTCTGGAAATACCGGTGCTTTAATTTCGGTTGCCATTATTTCGAATCTCCTGTTATTCAGCTACGATCGCAAGCGCGTCATTGATGAGCTGAGCTTGTTGTTTTGCATGCAAATATGGTGAACCACACGCTGGTGCTGCAGATGCTTCACGGCCCGCATAACTAATGCGAATCTGTTTACCAGTTTTCATTACGTCATCATATAAACGTGGCGCGATGAATAACCAAGCACCTTGGTTCTTCGGTTCTTCTTGAGTCCAAACCAGTTCTTTTACGTTTGGATAAGAAGCAAGAACTTCAGCAAGACGTTGTTCTGGGTATGGGTACAACTGTTCAATACGAACAATTGCAGTATTGTTCAATTCTAATTCACGACGTTTTTCAAGCAAGTCGTAATACACTTTACCGCCACACAATACTAGACGAGTCACGTCTGCTTTGTTGATGTTATCAATTTCATCAATCACAGTCTGGAATGTACCAGTTGCAAGCTCATCAAGGTTAGACACGGCTAACTTGTGGCGAAGTAAAGACTTCGGCGACATGATGATCATTGGCTTACGGATTGGACGAATCGCCTGACGACGTAAAGCGTGGAAAATCTGTGCAGGTGTTGTTGGTGTCATCACTTGCATGTTCTCTTCCGCACAAAGCTGCAAGAAACGCTCTAAACGTGCAGATGAGTGCTCAGGACCTTGACCTTCAAAGCCGTGTGGAAGAAGCATTGTTAAACCACACACACGCTCCCACTTGGTTTCGCCAGATGAAATGAACTGGTCGATTACCACTTGAGCACAGTTAGCGAAGTCACCGAATTGCGCTTCCCAAATAATCAAGCTCTTTGGAAGAGTCGTCGCATAACCATATTCAAATGCCAATACTGCCATTTCAGACAATAATGAGTCATAGATTGCAACACGCGGTTGGTTCTCTTTGATGTGGCAAAGTGGAATATAAGTTTTACCATCGACTTGGTTATGCAGTTTTGCATGACGGTGTGAGAAAGTACCACGACCAACGTCTTCACCAGTCAAACGAACAAGGTAACCATCATCCAACAAAGTTGCGTAAGCTAAAGTTTCAGCTGCACCCCAGTTCAGTGGCATTTCACCTGTTTGCATTTTCAAGCGATCATCAATCACTTTAGCAACTTGGCGCTGCATCACGAAACCTTCTGGAAGTTTACGCATGGTTTGACCAAGTTCTTTCAAACGCTCGATTGGGAAAGTTGTATCCCAATCGTCTGTATAGTCGTGACCTAAGTATGGCGACCAATCTACAAACATTTTGGTATTTGGCTCAAGTACCAATGCGTTCGCAACGTGATTACCCGCTTCTAAATCTGCACGGTAATCTTCAATCATTTGATCTGCTGCTGCGCGATCCAACACACCTTCTTGTACCAATTGGTCAGCATACAAAGTACGTGTAGTGGCCTTTTTGTTGATCACTTGATACATCATTGGCTGAGTTGCTGCAGGCTCATCCGCTTCGTTATGACCACGACGACGGTAGCAGAACAAATCAATCACAACGTCTTTACGGAATGTATGACGGAAATCGTGTGCCAATTGAGATACAAAAATCACCGCTTCAGGATCATCGCCATTCACGTGGAAAATTGGCGCCTGAATCATTTTTGCAATGTCAGTACAGTATTCAGTAGAACGTGCGTCACGTGGGTCAGATGTTGTGAAACCAACTTGGTTGTTAATCACAATGTGAACTGTACCACCTACGGTATAACCGCGAGTTTGTGACATTTGGAAGGTTTCTTGGTTAACACCTTGACCTGCAAATGCTGCATCACCGTGAACGATTAATGGCAATACATCATCACCACCAATGTCTTTACGACGTACTTGACGCGCACGTACAGAACCTTCAACCACAGGTCCAACAATTTCTAAATGCGATGGGTTAAATGCAAGTGCCAAGTGCACTTCACCACCTGGAGTCATCACGTTCGATGAGAAACCTTGGTGATATTTTACGTCACCTGAACCTTTTTTGTGCAAGCTCTTACCTTCGAACTCACCAAACAAGTCTGCTGGGTTTTTACCCATAATGTTCACAAGCAGGTTTAAACGACCACGGTGTGGCATACCGATTACGACTTCTTTACATCCAACAGTACCTGCACGTTGAATGATTTCATTGACCATCGGGATAAATGATTCACCACCCTCTACACCAAAGCGTTTCGCACCAACGTATTTATTACCTAGAAATTTTTCTAGGCCTTCAGCGGCAGTTAAACGCTCAAGAACGTGTTTCTTTTGATCTGCAGTAAATGTGAACTTACCACGCGCACGTTCTAAGCGTTGTTGAATCCAGCGTTTTTCTTTGGTATCAACAATGTGCATGTATTCTGCACCGATTGAACCGCAGTAGATGGCGTCCATGGCTTCAACCATTTCGCCCAATGTGGCTTCAGATTTACCAATTTCTAAATTACCTGTATTGAAAACAGTATCTAAATCGGACTTAGTTAAGCCATGCGCAGCAAGATCAAGATCAGGCACGTCTTCACGTTTTGCCAAACCTAGTGGATCTAATTTTGCTTTTTGGTGACCACGGTTACGATAAGCAGCAATCAGTTGCAACACGCCAATTTGACGTTGTTCATGTTCAGAACTCACTGAACCCTGAACAATCGCTTGAACGCGATTAGAATTACGACCTAATAAAAGGAATTGCTCACGTACATTACTGTGTGGTTGATCACCCTTCGGGAATTTATCGAAATATTCGCGCCAATCAGCACCGACTGATTCCGGTGACGTTAAATAATGCTCGTAAAGTTCTTCAATATACGCTGCACTATCAGCGGAAAGTTCAGTGTCAAGACGCAGTGCGTCAGCAACTTCTTGCATTTGTGGACCCATTTCCTATTGCAAAAACATTTTCCAGGATGCTTTTTAAGCAAACCCATGATTGATAATGTCAAATTGGTAACATGACATTAGCCCCCAATCGACATAAGTCATGAGGCGTTATCACTACATTAGGAAAACCCAATGTCATTTATGAATCATAACGCCCTCACTGGCATCATCACTCACTTATATACTCGACCTAAGCCGAGCAATTTTTTGCAAAATCGTTTTAGAAAAAATAAGTGCTCAGTCTTAGCTTTTCTAATACGACTTTTCTGCAATAGTCCTGATTTAATAACACATCATTTGCACTTAAAATGTTGATAAAATGTATAAAAATTCAACTTTTTTCAAATGTAGTTATTTATTAATCGTAACATGATCTCGGAAATACAATTGATTTTTTTGACACATACCTCCTATAAATTGGCGAAATACATTGATTCTATTTTCATCTAACATATGGTGCTTTATTTAAAAAACAGATGCAATTTAGACCAAAGTCCAACACCGCTATTTCAGATAAAATAAAAGAGAGCACATCTCTCAATCTGCCCTCTCACTTACACGTTATATGATAACATCTATAAATAAATATTGCAGCTAAACTTAGCATTTACCCATGCATTACAAAAAAATAGCAGCACTGGATTACAATTCTGTGCAACTTTAGTCGGCTAAAAGCCATTTTTGTCTATTAACCCACCAATTATTCTTAAAAATATCGAATTTTCATTTCGAATCACACTTTTTACTCTTTTTTATTTACGCACTCATCAAAAACAAGCAACTTATCACACGACTTTTACAGTAATTTTGCAAAAAAAAGCACACCCTTAGGTGTGCTTTTCTCAACTGATCACGCAGTCAATTATCCAGCCATATCTAGAAGCATGTTACGGATGTGACCGATTGCTTTAGTTGGATTCAAGCCTTTAGGACATACAGATACACAGTTCATGATGCCTTTACAACGGAACAAAGAGAATGGGTCGTCAAGACGAGCCAAACGCTCTTGAGTTGCGGTATCACGCGAATCGATAATAAAACGATATGCATTTAACAAAGCTGAAGGACCCAAGAACTTGTCAGGGTTCCACCAGAATGATGGGCATGAAGTTGAACAACATGCACAAAGAATACATTCATACAAACCATCAAGATGTTCACGATCTTCTTGAGATTGTAAACGCTCTTTTGGAGGCGCAGGTTGGTTGTTGATCAAGAACGGATGAATCTTGTTGTACTGATCGTAGAACTGATTCATGTCTACAACCAAGTCTTTAATTACAGGAAGACCTGGAAGCGGACGAATTGTGATCACTTCTGGTAAATCGTTTAGGTTCCAAAGACATGCTAAACCGTTTTTACCATTGATGTTTACACCATCAGAACCACAAATACCTTCACGACATGAACGACGGAATGTCAAAGATTCGTCTTGTACTTTCAATTCAAGAAGTGCATCAAGCAACATACGGTGCTTATCAGTCAATTCAAGCTTAAAAGTTTGCATGTACGGTGCTTTATCCTTATCAGGATCGTAGCGGTAGATATTAAATGTACGAGTACCTCTACTCATCTTACTTCTCCCAATTAGAATGTACGCGGTTTAGGTGGAATAGCAGCTACAGTAAGCGGCTTGTAACGTACTGGTTTGTACTCAAGACGGTTATCTGTAGAGAACCATAAAGTATGCTTCATCCACTCATCATCACGACGACCATAAGAATAAGTTGGGTGATCTGGTGGTAACTCAAAGTCTACAACCGTATGCGCACCACGACATTCTTTACGTGCAGCAGCTGAGATCAGTGTCGCTTTAGCAACTTCATACAAGTTTTCAACTTCTAATGCTTCTACACGTGCAGTGTTGAATACTTTAGATTTGTCTTTCAAATGAATGTTGCGAACACGTGGCTCAAGCGCAAGAATTTGTTTCACACCTTCATCAAGCAATGCTGAAGTACGGAATACACCTGCGTGGTCTTGAACGATGTTACGAATTGCATCAGCAACTTCTTGAGCGTTTTCACCTGAAGTCGATTCGTCAAGTTTACGAATACGGTTCACAGTATTTTCAAGTACAGTTGTTGGAAGTGGTTCGTACTCACCATCATGTTGCTTAGTCACATACTCAATGATGTGTTGACCAGCAGCCTTACCAAATACAACCAAGTCAAGCAATGAGTTTGTACCTAAACGGTTTGCACCGTGTACAGATACACATGAACACTCACCAATTGCATAGAAACCTTTTACTGGTTTAGCAAAGTCACGGTCACCCGCGTTGGTTGTATATGTATCAGTTTCTGCATTGTAGTTCGCAACCAGCTCTTGAGTTTCACGGCTTTCTGGAACAACCACTTGACCATGAATATTGGTTGGAATACCACCCATTTGGTAATGGATTGTAGGCACAACAGGAATTGGCTCTTTAGTACAGTCAACGTTCGCGAATTTCTTACCTATCTCAAATACAGATGGAAGACGCTTCATGATTGTGTCTGCACCTAAGTGCGTCATATCAAGCAAGATGTAGTCTTTGTTTGGACCACAACCACGACCTTCTTTAATTTCTTGGTCCATAGAACGTGATACGAAGTCACGTGGCGCCAAGTCTTTCAAAGTTGGTGCATAACGCTCCATGAACGGCTCGCCAGAATCGTTACGAAGGATACCACCCTCACCACGACAGCCTTCCGTTAACAATACGCCCGCGCCCGCAACACCTGTTGGGTGGAACTGCCAGAATTCCATATCTTGTAATGGAATACCTGCACGCGCAGCCATACCAAGACCGTCACCAGTGTTGATATATGCGTTTGTAGATGCACGGTACACACGACCTGCACCACCTGTAGCAAACAATGTCGCTTTCGCTTGGAATACTGCGATTTTACCTGTTTCTTGGTCAATTGCAGTCACACCTAGTACATCGCCAGCTTCGTTACGGATCAAATCAAGAGCGATCCATTCTACGAAGAATTGAGTGCCCATTTTCACGTTGCTTTGATAAAGCGTGTGAAGAAGTGCGTGACCTGTACGGTCAGCTGCAGCACATGCACGTGGAACTGCTTTTTCACCGTAGTTTGCAGAGTGACCACCGAATGGACGTTGGTAAATTGTACCGTCTGCGTTACGGTCAAATGGCATACCCAAGTGTTCTAATTCATAAACCACTTGCGGCGCTTCACGCGTCATGAATTCAATCGCGTCTTGGTCGCCCAACCAGTCAGAACCTTTTACCGTGTCGTAAAAGTGGTAGTGCCAGTTATCTTCTTGCATGTTACCAAGAGATGCACCAATACCACCCTGCGCTGCAACAGTGTGTGAACGTGTAGGGAATACTTTGGTCAATACCGCAACTTTCAAACCTGCTTGAGCAAGTTGGTAAGATGCACGCATACCTGAACCACCACCACCAACGATGACTGCGTCAAAGAATTGGTGTGGAATATTTGTATAATCTTCTTTAGGGTTAATCGCGCCCATGATATTTTCCTATCAATTCGCCCAGAAAATCTGGATTGCCCAGATTGCGTATGCAAAAACAGCAATAATCACTGCTGAAGTCAGCACTAGGCGTAAACCTGAAGCTGAAGGACCCATTTGGCGAGTAGTCACATAGTCAGTGAATACTTGCCACATACCGATCCAAGCATGTGCAACAAGAGATAAGACTGCCAATAAAGACATAATCTTCATTGGTAATGTCATCATAAAGCCGTACCACTGTTCAAAGTTGAATCCACCGTTAAGAAGAATCCAACCAAATACCACAACGGTATAAACAGCAAGAACAACAGCACTAATACGTTGGACAAACCAATCGCGAGAACCTGACCCCGTTAAACCTGTAGCACTTTTCATTAGATTACAATCCATACAAATGCTGCAACGATACCGATAGCAGACAAGATCAATGAAATAGTAGCTGCAATGCGACCACTTTGCAGTTCTTCTGCAAAACCAAGGTCAGCAAGTAAATGCTTAACACCAGCAATGAAGTGATAGATTAAGCCGGCTACAAATACCCATACGATAAAGCGCACAAAGAAACCGTTAAAAATTTCTTGAACTTGAGCAAAACCTTCAGGTGAAGACAAAGACTTGTCTAACAACCATAAAAGTACCGGTACGAGTAAAAATACGATGACACCAGAAAGACGGTGTAGAATTGATGCAATAGCCACGGGTGATTTTAAGTTTACTTCTAAAACTTGACCCATGGACAAATTGACAGGTCTGTTGCTTTTCACAGCGGGCATCCTGTAAGTAAAAACTCCATCCGGAGTTTGTTGGAATAAATTCGAAGGAAAGCTGGCATAGTCAGGCAAATACATGCCCAACCTTAAAACGACACTGAATTATAAAACGTCAACTGTCAAAATACAAACAACTCAACTCGGCTTTTTGGCTAAAAAAATCTTTAAATAAGAATCATTAACAATTATATAGGAGAGCTACCTGCAACTTATAACAATATAAAAACATAAACCCATGTTTTTTAAGTCAATTATTAAAGTACAAATTATATGTAGAGCATTAAGCACTTTTAAAATATTTAGACTAAAGTTAAATTTACTCTTTGTTTTTATAATATGCTTTGAGGTTTTACTATCCTATAAATACTTAGATAATATTAAGTAGCAGTATATATGTATACAGTCCTATTCTTGCTGCCATTTACAACGACAACAAATACGTTCATCTAGCCCCAGACATCCATCTATTATTCATTTTATCTTTACTCAAAACACCTTAGCTAAATAAATTTTTAAATAATAATCACCATGTGAATGAATAACTTATCCAGTATTTTTTATATCTTTTTAGACAAAAAACGCGCTTTACTCACAAAGATTTCATCATTTCCTACTCAAAATATAATGTGTTATGACTATTTTATGGAGTTCAATCAGTCATTTTTTGATCAATCAATATCGAATTTAAATACCAGACTCACTGCCTATTCCAACCAATCTGACAATCCTACCGTGTATATAACAACATGTAAGTTATGAGAATTAGATAATTTTAAGTAATGAACTGAATCCTGCCAAAGAAATAGCATATCAAAACCCGCATTTAAAATTGCTTACAATAAATCCTTATTGTTGATTTTTTTATGCACATCTGACAAATTTTGACTTATGATACGGCGGCTGTGCTGTGATTTTATTGATTTTTTACTGGAATTTTTTCGACTGTCTCTAAAACAGTCGTCTGCTTAATCCATAAGTATAATTGACAAAATTTCAGTACTCTCTAATCTTAGAGCTAATTTTTAATCCGTCTGACTTGCGCATTAAAAGATTGATACTTCGAGTCAGATCAACATTCACCAGGACAGGAGATCTATTGAATGTCTGAAGCAACTGGCAAAAAAGCCGTATTACAGCTTGATGGAAAAGAAATTGAATTACCAATTTACAGCGGCACATTAGGCCCAGATGTAATTGACGTTAAGGATGTGTTGGCGGCAGGTCACTTTACTTTTGATCCTGGTTTTATGGCAACAGCGTCTTGCGAGTCTAAAATTACGTTCATTGATGGTAACAAAGGTATTCTTTTACACCGTGGTTACCCAATTGACCAATTAGCGACTAAAGCTGACTACTTAGAAACTTGCTACTTATTATTAAATGGCGAGCTTCCAACCGCAGAACAAAAAGCTGATTTTGACGCTAAAGTTCGCAACCACACTATGGTTCATGACCAAGTAAAACGTTTCTATAACGGTTTCCGTCGTGATGCTCACCCTATGGCAATCATGGTAGGTGTCGTTGGTGCGTTATCTGCGTTCTATCACAACAACTTAGATATCGAAGATGTTAACCATCGTGAAATCACAGCGATTCGTTTAATCGCGAAGATTCCTACTTTAGCGGCTTGGAGCTACAAATACACTGTTGGTCAACCTTTCGTTTACCCACGTAACGATTTGACTTACGCTGAAAACTTCCTGTACATGATGTTTGCAACTCCAGCAGACCGTGACTACAAAGTAGATCCAATCCTTGCGAAAGCAATGGACCGTATCTTTACACTTCACGCTGACCACGAACAAAATGCTTCTACGTCTACAGTACGTTTAGCTGGCTCTACTGGCGCTAACCCATATGCATGTATCGCTGCTGGTATCTCTGCACTTTGGGGTCCTGCTCACGGCGGTGCGAACGAAGCTGTTCTTAAGATGCTGGATGAAATCGGCACTGTAGAAAACGTTGCTGGCTTCATGGAAAAAGTGAAAACTAAAGAAGTTAAACTCATGGGCTTCGGTCACCGTGTATATAAAAACTTCGATCCACGTGCGAAAGTAATGAAAGAAACTTGCGACGAAGTTCTTGGTGCGCTTGGCATCAACGATCCACAGCTTGCTCTTGCTATGGAACTTGAACGTATCGCGCTTTCTGATGAATACTTCATCAAACGTAACCTTTACCCTAACGTAGACTTCTACTCAGGTATCATCCTTAAAGCGATTGGTATCCCAACAGAAATGTTTACTGTGATCTTCGCGCTTGCACGTACAGTTGGTTGGATCAGCCACTGGTTAGAAATGCACAGCGGTCCTTACAAGATCGGTCGTCCTCGTCAGCTTTACACTGGCGAAGTTCAACGCGACATCAACCGTTAATTCGGTCTGCGTTGTAGCGTGTAAAACGACACGACAAAAAACCACCTTCGGGTGGTTTTTTATTACTTTTGTTTAGCTGATAAACTCGTTACTGCTTAACTTATTCCAAACAACCAGCAAGCCACAAAATAAAATTTAGATCATTGCAAAATTACGCTATATTTTATGATGTCAGCCACTTACAACTCATTTCTATGCTACAACTTCATTTATTCATTCTCAGCTTATTTATGCGACTGCTGAAACTCGATCAGTTTAGATGTCGTAGCTTAACTGCAATGGAAAGACAGTTGTGCCAATCTGTATTTGGCAATCTGATTGACTACAGCCAAGTCAAAGTCATGAACCATCCTTATTTGCCTTGGCAGCCACAGCATATTTTTATGGCGCCATGTGGCTACATTCATGTGCGGAATCGGCATTATCTAGCCGACTACAGCCAAGCACAGCGTGGCTATCAGGCGATCTTTATTCATGAGATGACGCATATTTTACAGCATCAACAAAATATTAACGTCTTACTGCGTGGCGCAGTATTACAAACGGCGTATTTTTTGAGTTTTAAGCGCTACAATCCCTATCAATATCGTTTAATTGCAGCAAAACCCTTTTCTGCGTACAACATTGAGCAACAAGGTGAAATTGCCAAAGATATTTTTCTTAAAAAAATAGACAATATCATTTTAAACAGCCCGCACCACTTAATTTAGCCTGCTCATCTTGATACACACTTTTTTCACGACAAATACCAGCAACAAGCAGCATAAAAATATAATGCTTTTCAAACAAATAGCATAAAAATGCTGACACATTTCCATGATATTCTCATAGACAAGACAATAAAGTGTATTCGATGCTAGCATCTATTCTAAATTAAGATAAAATAGCAAAAGTCTCCATTTTTGCACTGCAAAATAAGATCTTTATCTGTTAGATAATAAATGGTTTTTATTTGTGCCTTTCGGCAGTCGTTTAATCCACAATACACTGCGCTGAAATTTTTATAACAATAATCATCAGCCACTTACGTGTATTTTACACCTATAGGAATAGGACTTAATTTAAATGAAATCTTTTAAAATTGCCCTTGCACAGTTCTCTCCACACATTGGCAATCTCGAAGCAAACGCGCAAAAAATGCTTGAACAAGCAAATGAAGCGAAAAAACAACATGCAGATTTGATTATTTTTCCTGAACTTTCAACTTTGGGCTACCCTGCAGAAGATTTATTACTTCGCCCAAGCTTGAATCAACGCACGCAACAAGCATTTGAACAATTACGCGAAATTAAAGATATTGTTTTAGTTTTCGGCTTTGTTAATGAAACTGAAGATGGTCAGCGCTTTAACTCAGCAGCCGTCATGAAAGATGGCAACATCTTAGGCATTTACAATAAACAAAATTTACCAAATTACGCAGTTTTCGATGAAAAACGCTATTTTGACGAAGGTCATCAACATTTGGTATTTGAATATCTTGGTCATAAGTTTGGCGTTTTGATTTGTGAAGATTTATGGTCTTTGCCAACGGTACAACAATTAGCACAGTTGAATGTTGAAACTGCACTGGTCTTAAACGCTTCGCCGTATGAAGTGGGTAAACCGCAGCATCGTGTACAGACCATGACCGAGTTAGCGAAGCAATTACATCTCAATGTGGTTTATGTCAACCAAGTTGGCGGTCAAGATGATTTAATCTTCGATGGTACGAGCTTTGTGATTAACCAAGCAGGCAATGTTGCGCTACAAGCCCCAACCTACCAAGAAGGTTTGTTCTACGCTGAATATGACGCTGCGCTGAAGCACTTTAGAAGCGCCGAAATTAGCCCCGCTTTAGACACCCTTGCTGAAATCTATCAAGGTTTGGTACTCGCAACCCGAGACTATGTGCAACGCTCTGGCTTTCCAGGTGTGATTCTAGGCTTGTCAGGCGGAATTGATTCAGCGCTCACCCTTGCTATAGCGGTTGATGCAATTGGTGCAGACAAAGTACAAGCAGTGATGATGCCGTACACCTATACCGCGCAAATTAGCGTTGAAGATGCTGCAGAGCAAGCCAAAACCTTAGGCGTGACTTTTGGTATTGCCGAAATTCACCCTATCGTCAATAGCTTTATGCAAACGCTTTATCCTTTCTTTGGCAACAGCCCAAGCGACACTACAGAAGAAAATCTACAAGCCCGTGCCCGTGGTACGATTTTAATGGGACTATCGAATAAGTTTGGCAACCTCGTGCTTTCTACAGGTAACAAATCTGAGCTAGCAGTTGGTTACTGCACGCTTTATGGCGATATGGTCGGTGGTTTTGCTGTATTGAAAGATGTGTACAAAACCATAGTGTTTGAATTGGCAAAATACCGTAACAGCATTGCCGATATCCCTGTAATTCCTGAACGTGTCATTACTCGTCCACCTTCAGCCGAATTGCGTCCTGACCAAAAAGACCAGGATTCTTTACCACCATACGAAGTGCTCGATGCAATTTTGTATGCGTATATTGAAGAAGATCAAAGCCAAGAAGACATCATTAGCAAAGGCTTTGAACGTGCAATGGTTGAGAAAGTCATTCAATTGGTTGATCGGAATGAATACAAACGTCGTCAAGGTGCATTAGGTCCACGTATAAGCTCGCGTGCTTTTGGTCGTGAACGTCGCTATCCGCTAGTCAATGGTTGGAAAGCAGGAATTTAAAGCTTAAAGCATAGCTTAACTAGATTCATAAAAAACCAAGCTGTGGCTTGGTTTTTTATAACTGCTATAAAACCAATGCTGCACCAAAAGCAACTTAAAAATTTGGCAAAAAAAAGACCAAGCTGTGAGCTTGGTCTATTAAAATGGTGGCTATGACGGGACTTGAACCTGTGACCCCCGCATTATGAGTGCGGTGCTCTAACCAACTGAGCTACATAGCCGTAAACTGTGTGCGCATTATCTAAACTTAGCTCTGCATCGTCAAGCATTTTAATTTACAAACGCTCACAGTTTAAGCAAAAACAGGTAGATTTGTTTAATTTTAATCAAATTAGTATTTTCTTACGGAAATCGTTAAATATTTTCAGCAAAATTTATATTAAGTCACCAAAAAAAAGACCACGTTAGTGAACGTGGTCTGAAAATGGTGGCTATGACGGGACTTGAACCTGTGACCCCCGCATTATGAGTGCGGTGCTCTAACCAACTGAGCTACATAGCCAAAAACTGTGCGCGCATTATCTGCTGTAATCTAAGCAACGTCAAGCCTTATCACATTTCAATTGCTTAAAATTTGGCGAAGTGAACCGATAAGCCGGGTTCTGTCGAGAACGATCATTCCTCTAGGCGTACAATCACTTATACGCTCAAGCGACCTACCCGAATCCAGTACGGGCCGTACCTCAGGATTCCTATTTGGTCTTGCTTCTGGTGGGGTTTACCATGCCATGAACTGTTACCAGCCATGCGGTGCGCTCTTACCGCACCCTTTCACCCTTACCTTCAATTTCTTCCGAAAAAGAAACGACACGAAGGCGGTCTACTCTCTGCTGCACTTTCCGTCGGCTCACGCCGCCCAGGCGTTACCTGGCACCCTGCCCTTTGAAGCCCGGACTTTCCTCCCCTGCTTCAGTCACGGAGACATCCACAGCAGCGATCGTCTGGTTCACTTCGAGGGCGCATTTTAACAAATAAATGCACTAATTGCTCGTGCTTTTTTGATCAATCAGTTTTTGATATTTTGCTAGCAATTGCTCCTGTGTTTCGACATGGTTAGGATCATGCGGAATACAGTCCACCGGGCAGAATAACTGGCACTGCGGTTTATCATGATGCCCGACACATTCGGTACACAGCGCCGGATTGATTTCATAAATCAGCTCATCCATGAAAATGGCCTCATTCGGGCACACAGGTTCACAGACATCGCAGTTAATGCATTCATCGGTAATATATAAAGACACGCTACCAACCTTGTTGATGTTTGCGTTCAAAGGCTTCGACGACGATTTGCGGTACAAACTTGGTCACATCTCCTTTTAAACGCGCAATTTCACGCACCAGCGTGGATGAAATAAACGAATATTGCTCTGACGGGGTTAAAAATACAGCTTCAAAATTGCTATCTAGCTGACGGTTCATATTTGCCAACTGAAATTCATACTCAAAATCTGAAACAGCGCGCAAACCACGCAAAACTGCAGTCGCATTTTGCTCACGAAAAAAATTAACCAACAAACCATCAAAGCCGACAAATTCAACATTAGGCAAATGCTTTAAAGATGCCTGTGCCAATTCTACACGCTCTTCCAGAGTAAAAATTGGATTTTTATGATGTCCTATAGCAATTGCGACCACAACCTCTTCAAACATTTTTGCGGCACGTGTCACCAAGTCAATATGACCATTAGTAATTGGGTCAAAGGTGCCCGGATAAATTACGCGAGATTTAGACATCCATTATGCTCTAGTTGGTTTTGTCAAAGTTAGTTTAACAAATTCAAAAAAATTTAGTGAGCAAAGTCTACCAAATTATGAAATATCAGAGCAGTTTCGCCAGCAGTTGTGATGATTTTGATTTGTCAGCAAGCCTTGGTTTGAGGCACAATAGTCATAAGTTTGGAAGTAATTGATTATGGCGAAGCTAACTGTAGTTAAAAAAAATACGGGCGGAACAATTGCACAGAATAAACGTGCACGCCACGATTATTTTATTGAAGAAAAATTTGAAGCAGGACTTTCTTTGCAAGGTTGGGAAGTCAAATCTTTGCGCGCTGGACGTATGACTATTACTGAAAGTTATATCCTGCTTCGTGATAATGAAGCTTTTTTATTTGGCGCACAAATTCAACCTCTTTTGTCGGCTTCAACACATGTAGTGCCTGAAGCAACCCGCACCCGCAAACTATTACTGTCACGACGTGAAATTGAAAAGTTGATGGGTGCAGTCAATCAAAAAGGTTATTCTTGTGTACCTTTAGCTTGTTATTGGAAAGGTCCTTTAGCGAAGCTTGAAATTGCTTTGGTGAAAGGTAAACAATTGCACGATAAACGCGCTTCTGAAAAAGACCGTGATTGGCAGCGTGATAAAGCACGTTTGATGCACAAATAATTCTGCACATTCCGCCCATAAAAAATGCTCGATGTTGATTTCGAGCATTTTTTTATTTTTATGGAAGTTAAAAGTAGAACAATTCTTAGGCTTTAAGTTTTAATTCCACCAAGTATTTACCAAATTTGACTGCAGTTTCCAAATCACCTTCGGGTGGCGTAACTTCAACACTGGCATTGTCAGACTGCGTCATTAAACCTAAAAAGCTCGACATGCGGTTAATATCATGTGGACTACGCCCTGTAGGCATAAACGGTAAACCTGACCACAACATGCCATGCTGCATCGCAAATAAGTTAATTTGTTGCAGCACTGCCAGTTTATCGCCGCTTAAACCACCGCCATTGGTAAAACCTGCCGCCAGTTTGCCCTGCCAAGTTCTAGCCAACCAACGCTTAGACGATTGCTCCATAAACTGTTTTAAAGCCGAAGTAATGCTACCCATATAAGTTGGACAGCCCATAATGATAATATCGGCTTGGTCTAGACTGTCCCATTCAATTTCACCCACATCCATCAAAGTCACCTGAGCATCCATTTGCGCAGCACCTTGTGCAATATGCTGTGCCACCTTTGCAGTATGACCATAAGGACTGTGATAAACCACCGCCACACGAATAGCAGCGCAAGAAGATGTTGAATGAGTCACTGACATGAGAATGTTTAAAACCAAATAATTAAGTCAAGTTTAACACTAAGCCTGCATAAACACGAATGTTGCCATACGTCCTGTACGTGCTTGACGGCGGTAAGAATAGTAATCATCGGCTTGTTGATAGGAGCACTGATCACCACCCAAAACCGTTGTAACGCCATGCTGCTGCAAAATAAAACGCGCAATTGCATACAAGTCGGCAAGATATTTAGCATGCTGCTGCCCAGCAATAAAGGCCGAGTCTAATTCAGGATATTTATCGCAAAACGCCTGTTTCACCTCTACGCCAACTTCAAAGCACGGCTGACTAATCGCTGCACCCAACCACGCCCATGCTGGGACGCTTTGCATTTCGGCAATGGTGTTTTCGATAATACCGTTGGCAAGGCCACGCCAGCCCGCATGCAGATTCGCAACTTCAGTGCCTTCAGCATTACCCAAAACCACTGGTAAACAGTCTGCAGTCATCATCATTAAAGCATGCGCTTTACGCTGAGTGACCAAACCATCACCTTCTAAGGCTTCACAAGTGATTTGCTCATTAATGGTCTGACACAACACACTATGTGTTTGCGTCATCCACGTCATCTTATCGACCCCATATTCCGCAAACTCTGCCAGCAAACTCATACGATGCTGCTGCACACGCCACGCATCGTCCTGCACATGCAGTGCCAGATTAAAACCAGATACATCGGCACAGTCTGTTGCTAAAGCCTGTGCATGTTGTATACGGGTTTGCCCGACATACACACCTTTAGGTAATCCTTGAACGAATTGCATACATCTATCCTTAATCGTTTTCTGGCGTTGCTGTATCTGGGTTAATCTTGTTGATGCTATCCTTACAACAATTAATAGGCAGCATTTTCACTGCGTAACACGTCTACCAATTGTTTAAAGTCTTCCGGCCACGGCGCTTCAAACATCATTTCTTCTTGAGTTCGTGGATGCACCAAACCAAGTTTGACGGCATGTAAGGCCTGACGTTTAAATTTACGCAACGTATCGTTTAATAATGCAGATGCACCTGCGGGCACACGTACACGTGGCGTATAAACAGAATCACCGACCAAACCATAACCAATATAACTTAGATGCACACGAATTTGATGTGTTCGCCCAGTTTCCAAACGCGCCTGAACACGAGTGAAGTGCTGAAAGCGTTCTTTAACATTGTAATGTGTGACGGCATCTTTGCCGCCTGGCAAGACCGCCATTTTCACCCGATCTACAGGATGGCGTTTAATCGGCTCATCAACTGTACCGCCCGCAATCATGTTGCCGTACACCACCAAGTCATATAAACGATAGACTGACTTTTTTGACAGTTGCTTGGTCAAGGCAAACTGTGCTTCCAGATTTTTGGCAACCACCAATAAACCCGACGTATCTTTATCAATACGATGCACCAAACCTGCACGAGTCAACTCAGCCGATTTTGGATAATGATGTAGCAAGGCATTCACTAAAGTCCCTGAGCTATTGCCTGCCCCCGGATGCACCACCATACCCACAGGTTTATTAATCACAATGATGTCATCATCTTCATAAATAATATCCAATGGAATATCTTCAGGCAGGCTACGGGTTTGCGCTTCAAGCTCGACTTCTAGGGTGAGAAGCTCATCACCTTCACACTTATATTTGGGTTTGACCGTGTTACCATTTACCAACAAATGACCGTCTTTGAGCCACTGTTTTAGCTTTTCACGTGAAAATTCACTCCAAATGATGGCTGCAACTTGGTCGATGCGTAGTCCTAAATGGCTGTCATCCAATTGAAATTGCAACGATAAACGTGTTGCAGTTGAGCCTGAAGTATGGTTATCTGCATCCTCAGCATCTTCAAGTAAATTGAACTCAGTTTCAGGTAAATTGGAATGGGTAGATTGTGCTTGACTCATTTGCTCATTCAGACAAAAGTGGTTTAATAGCGCAATTGTAGCTCATTGCCCGTATTAACAGAGGAATTTTTATGTCGCTACCACGTTATAAAATAACAATGCTTGCTTTTTCACTCGGCGTTGCGTCTGCAATTGTGGGCTGTAGCAGCAATCCAAAAAAAGAAGTGGTCGATACTGGTCCGCAATCTAGCGAACAGGTTTATATTGAAAAAGCAGAAAAAGCACTGGATCGTGGTCAATACACCGATGCCGTTAAGCATCTCGAAGCTTTAGAAACCTATTACCCAACGGGTGATTATGCGCAGCAGGCGCAGCTTGAATTGTTGTATGCAAAATTCCAGCAAAAGGATTATGAAGGTGCAATTGCTGTTGCAGATCGTTTTATCCGCATGAACCCGCAGCACCCTAAAGCCGATTATGCCTACTATGTACGTGGCGTGGCGAATATGGAACAAAACTATGATGGCTTGTTGCGTTATACCTCGCTCAAGCAATCGCACCGTGATGTTAGCTATTTAAAATTGGCCTATCAAAACTTTGTCGATTTTATCCGTCGCTATCCATCAAGCACTTATGCGGTAGATGCGGCACAGCGTATGCAGTTTATTGGTCAGGAACTGGCTGAAGCCGAAATGAATGCAGCACGTTATAACATTAAACGTAAAGCATGGGTGGCTGCAGTTGAGCGCTCATTGTGGGTGATTGAACACTATCCGCAAACACCGCAAATTCCTGAAGCATTGGCAACGGTGGCTTACGGTTATGGTAAATTGGGCGATCAAGCCACGGCTCAGCAATATATTGATGTGTTGAAGCTGAATTATCCAAACTTGGTCAAAGCGGATGGTAGCGTGAATTTACGTGCTGCGCGCCATGATGCCAGCTGGCTTAATCGTGCAACTTTGGGTATTTTCGGACGTGAAGCGCAAAGCAGCACCGAAGCACAGCAGTCAGATGCTAAAGCGCAAGCAGAGCCGTCACGCAGCCTCACCAACCGTTTGAGTTTTGGTTTGCTCGATCGTCCAAAATCTGAAAACGACAGTGCTGAATAAAACCTTTACGACTGTTTTTCAGTTTTGAAAAATGCAAAGGGCAAGTTATGATACTTGCCCTTTGGTCTTTTATGGGCTTGTTTCCTGCCCTAGAAAAAGATAAAAAGAGAATACTCAATGAGTCAATCAGCACAGTCTGATGTATTCGACCTGTTCGGCGAACCTTTCACTACCAAGAGATAACAGAAAAAACCGTATGGCCATTCCACAGCACACGATTGATCAAATTTTAGATCGCACCGATATTGTCGATCTGATTGGTCAGCGCGTGAAATTAAAAAAAACTGGTCGTACCTATTCGGGCTGCTGCCCGTTCCATCAGGAAAAAAGCCCGTCTTTTCACGTCTATCGTGACAAGCAGTATTATCATTGCTTTGGTTGTCAAGCAAATGGTAACGCCATCCGTTTTTTAATGGATATTGATAACCGTAATTTTATAGATGTCATGAAAGACTTGGCCAGTCAAACAGGCATCGAACTCCCGAAAGATCAGCACGACAATAAAAAACTTTCTTATAAACGCGAAGCCAAAAAGCCAACACCGATAGCTCAACCCAAGCCAACAGCAAAAGAACAAAACGAAATTTCTGCGACTCAAGCTGCAACAAACGAGCAGGCTTTGGTTGCTACAGGCATCGACTTTGATCCTTTTGCCGAATTTCAAAGTGCTGAATACGCAAATTCGGAATTTCAGAACTCGGAATTTCAAAACAGTGCCGACCCGTTTGCAAGCTTTGAGCAATGGGACAGCACGCAGGAAACTCCTGCACAGGAAGGCAACTTATACGACTTGCTAGAAAATGTAGCGCAATATTATGAGCAGCAATTGCCGCACAGCCCTGCCGCGCAGCAGTATTTTCAAAAACGTGGTTTAACCGCACAAACCTTGCAGTTTTGGCGTTTGGGTTATGCACCTGAAGATTGGCAGCATTTAGAAAAAGCCTTTCCGCAAGATATTGCAGGTTTAAAACTTCTAGGCTTGATTCGTACCAGTGACAAAGGACGTGACTTCGATTTACTGCGTGATCGGGTGATTTTCCCAATCCGTGACAGCAAAGGTCGTGTGGTCGGCTTTGGTGGCCGTGCACTGAATGATGAAATCAAACCCAAATACATCAACTCGCCCGACTCGGAAGTGTTTCATAAAAACCAATTGCTCTATGGTTTATATGAAGGACGCAAACTGAAAGCCCAAGACTATTTAATGGTTGAAGGCTATATGGATGTGATTGCCTTACAGCAATACGGCGTTTATGGTGCTGTAGCAACACTTGGTACAGCAAGCAATACCGATCATTTAAATATTCTGTTCCGTCAAAATAACCGCATTACCATCGCTTTTGATGGAGATGCCGCAGGTCAAAAAGCCGCACGTCGCACATTGGAAATTGCGCTGCCTTTGTTAAATGATGGGCGTGAACTGAAATTCTTTGTTTTACCGAATGAGCACGACCCAGACTCACTTATTCGTCGTGAGGGCATCGAAAATTTCCGACGTTTATTAGATCAGGCGCCTTTACTGTCAGATTTTGTTTTTGCACATCTCACCCAAGGCCATAATATCAGTACCCCTGAAGGCAAAAGTCAGGTCATGGGCGAACTCCGGCAATTGACCGAACTTTTGCCCAAAACGGGTTCTTATCGTTATTTGCTGCAACAGTTTTTTCGTGAAAAGTTAGGCTTTAACCGTAAATGGCAGGCACAGACCAATAACGATGCATCTTTGAGTTTTAGCACCAAAGTTGATGCTGAAGAATATGTGATTGCGATTCTAATCAATCATCCGTATTTGTATATTCACTTTGAACCGTTACGTGCACTGATTCCAAGTGATCACCTGCTGCATCAAATCTTAAATATTTTAAATACTATTTTTGATGATCTACCCGATGATCCTGAACAAGCCAAATATTATATTTTGGGTGCATGTTCGGCGTATCACTATGAATTACAGCGTATTTTACAACAAGCCAATGTCAGTGATTACACAACCTCTCCCGAGCATGTTGATAAATTGGCTCAAGATTTTTCAACTAAATTGCAATACGACTGTTTACAGCAAAAAATTCGCTCTAAAAAATTCAGCAGCATTGAAGAAATGAAGCGTTTGAAACATCAAATTTATGAAATTGATAAAAAAAGATCGCTAACTTTGCTAGAGGAATAAACAATCTGGTCTTATAGAGTGAGTTTTATATCGACCAAACTCAATCATTTTTTGTGAATCACGATGATCCAGCTTATTTACGACGACTTTTGATTGTCGCTGCCAAATTTTCCTGCATAAACTCAAAACATTCAGGCTCATCGCCTTTGGCTGCTTCACGTAATAAAATAGAAGTTGGATGGAGTAATTTTTGAGTTAAACGATAAGAAAATTCTTGCATAACCCGTGCAGCATCTTCACCTTTGGCAATACGCGCCATCGCCAAGTTTAATTCTTCCTGACGTAAGCTTTCGCCATGTTCACGGTAAGCATGAATGGTTGCACCCGCTTGCTGAACTTTTTGATGGGTTACCAACTCAGTCACAAGCTGATTAACCATGACTTCTGCTTCCACAGCAGCTTGACGACGCTGTGCCAAGTTTTCATCGATCACGCTTTGCAAGTCATCGACCCCGTACAAATACACGCCATCCAAGTTTTCTATTTTAGGATCTATATCACGTGGTACGGCCAAATCGACTAACAACATTTGCTGATATCGGCGCTTTTTTAAAGCTGCTTTCACCTCATGATAAGCAATCACCTGATGCAAGCTTCCCGAACAACTTGAAATCACATCGGCACGATGTAAATTAGCCGCAAGCTGATCAAACTCAATAATTTCAACTTCTACCTGATGCGCAATTTCCTGCGCCAATGTTTCGGCACGGGCACGGGTACGGTTACAAATTAATATTTTAGCGACGCCCATTTCTGCTAAATGCTTTGCCACAAGGCTATTCATTTCGCCTGCAGCCACCACCATCACCGTCAGTTTTGCAGGGTGACTAAAAACTTGTAACGCCAGTTGCGCAACCGCATAACCCATCGACACAGCATGGCTACCTACGGCAGTTTCTGAACGTACCCGTTTGGCAGCATAAAAAGCATATTCAAAAATTCGGTTGAGTTGTTGCGAAACCGTATGCGCGTCTTTAGCTAAAGACAGGGCAGTTTTGACCTGACCTAAAATTTGCGGCTCACCCAACATGAGAGAATCTAGCCCACTGGCTACACGCATTAAATGCGACACCGCCTGTGCATTCTCATAACGATAAACATGACGACTCAATTGCTGTGCATCGATACCATTCACTTGTGCAAGCCAATCCAACACCTGTTCTGGATGTTCAGACATGGCGTAGACTTCGGTACGGTTGCAGGTAGACACCACCACCAAATCATTCAGTTCGGGATGTTGGCTTTGCTCAGCAAGTAAGGCACTTAATTTTTCTGGGTTAAATGCAATTTGCTCACGCAACTCTACAGAGGCGGTTTGATGGTTGACACCCAATGCAAAGAAAGACATATCAGATCATCATTTCGCTAAATTTATGCTATTGTGCAATAACGGTGTCATAAAAAGCATTACTTGGATAAAGAAAAAATTGCGTCAAACAAATAGCCGACCATACGGCGCTACAATTAAGCAATATTCTACCACATTCTTACTGGTCGGTAGCATGGCTTCAGTTGCTCATCTTAGAGCATCTGAAGAAATTTATCATGCAAATTCAAATTATAATGCGGTAAAACAAACCATGGTCGCAGAGTTTGCCTTGGCTTATGGTGATATTCCAACGGCATTACACAACTATACTGTCTTGGCAATTAAGAATAACTCGACCTCTATTAAGCAACGCGCCCTAAATGTTGCGATTGAACAAAACGACCTAAGCGCCGCACTAGACATTGCAACACATTGGGTAGTACAAGAACCATCCGATGTGCCTGCGCTGTTTTATTTGGCGCACATTGCGCTAAAAGCACATGAGTACGACTTAGCCGCAGAAACCTTAGACAAAATTCTAAATATTGATGCAACGGCTGACTTAGAACAAATTTTGGCACGCATTTCTCCTGAATCTGTGGAAGACCGTGAGTTTTTGATTCAAGCTCTGCGCACCAGCAAAGCCAAATTCAATCCATCGATTTTGGTATTAATTGCAGGTTTAAAAGCGCAAAATGGACAATATCAAGCTGCCCTCGATACCATTAACCAAGCGTTGCGTAAACGCCCGAAAGTCACTGGCTATATTTTAATGAAAGCCAATTTATTGAGCGCGCTCGGCAATGAAGAAGAAACAGCAGCTTGGTATGCCAAATCTAGCCGTAAACACAAAAATAATTTTGAAGTCCGTTTAGCCGAAGCCAAATATCTGGTCAAAAAAAATGAAGCAACTTTGGCGCTAACAAAGCTGGAAGCCATTTTAAAAAAATGGCCTACGGAAGATGAAGCCTTATTTATTGCAGGTTTGACCAGTATTGACTTACAACAATACGAAAAAGCTGAAAAGTATTTGGTAGAGCTGCGCTATTCGGCACAATATCAAAACGAAGCCTATTTCTATTTGGCGGTCAATGCCGAACGTAAACAGCATTTTGAAACAGCCAAAGCCTATTATCGTTTGGTCGATGGTAGCCTCTATACCGTTTCACGTCGCAACATGATCAGTATTTTTGCCCAGCAAGATAAACTAAACGATGCACTGCGCTTTTTAACGCAGGAACGGGTCAATTATCCACAGCATGCCAGTTTTTTATATCAGGCACAGGCCGATATTTTAAAACGTATGGACAATAAAAAAGCGGCTCTGCGTTTGCTGGATGAAGCCATCAAAAACCTACCCGATGATCCTGATCTGATCTATTCAGAAGTCTTACTACTCGATGCACATCAGGAAAAAGACAAACTGGATCAACTGCTCACCAAGTTACTGGAAATTGAGCCGAACAGCCCAACCTATTTAAATGCGTACGCCTATACCCTTGCGCTTCAAAATCGCCGTTTAGACGAAGCGCGTCGCTATGTTGAGCAAGCACTTGAGTTTGCTCCTGAACAGGCCTCTATTTTAGATACCTTAGGTTATGTCAGCTATTTACAAAATGACTATACCGCTTCGGCTCAAGCGTTGGAAAAAGCCTACGCACTGAGTCATAGTGCCGCGATTGGCTCACGTTATGCAAAATCGTTGTATATGCAAGGTAATATTCAAAAATTCAGCCAAGTGTTACAACAATTACAACAAAATCATCCGAATGATCCGCAATTGCAACAATTAAATTCGCTATTGTTACCGCAGCCAGTTAAAAAGAGTTAAATGATTCATGCGTTTATTTTCAAAATTAGGATTAACCCTTTTTGCCACCAGTAGCCTTGTGCTGACAGGTTGTCAGCCTTTCGTACAAAAACCAGCCAATGTTTCACAGCAAGTTGAAGCTGAAAATCAATTTAACTTGCAAGGCAAAATTGGCGTGCGCACTCCACAGCAATCTGGCAGTGCCTTTTTTACTTGGGTACAGCAGCAACAGCAGTTTGACATTGAACTGAGCGGCATTTTAGGCGTTGGGAAAACACAAATTAACGGAAAACCTGGACAAGTCACCCTCAATAGTGCCAAAACAGGGTTAATTTATGCAGAAAGTCCTGAAGAACTGTTAGAACAAGCCACGGGCTGGCAAGCGCCTATCACCCACTTGGTCGATTGGGTACAAGCCCGACCTGCAACGGTCAATGCCCAAATTCAAAAAGATCCCCAACAGCGCCCAACTCAATTTATTGAAGATGGTTGGACAGTCGATTTGAGCTATAACGACAGTGCCAGTTTGCCAAACCGCCTGATTTTGAAACAGGGACTTGAATCAGGGCAAGAAAACCGTATTACAATGCTCATCCAAAATCGTTAATCACTTGCCAAGTTTAGTCATGATTCGTGTACCCTCACCTGCCAAATTAAATCTGTTTTTGCACATTACTGGGCGTCGTGACAACGGCTACCATGAATTGCAGACTATTTTTCAACTGATTGATTTATATGACTGGCTAGAATTTGAAATCAATGATACTCAAAGCATTCACATTCAGGGTTTAAACAGCGTCGATTTAGAACAAAATCTGATTTACAAAGCCACGCAAATTTTAATGCCTTACGCGAAACAAACCACAGGTTTAAATATAGCAATTGAGAAGCACATCCCTATGGGTGCAGGGCTTGGCGGCGGTTCATCCAATGCCGCAACCACTTTAATTGTGGTCAATCAACTTTGGCAATGTGGCCTCGATACTCAAAAACTGGCAGAACTGGGTTTACAGCTCGGAGCAGATGTACCGATCTTTGTGTATGGTCGCAATGCATGGGCAGAAGGCATTGGTGAACAGTTAACATTCATAGACTTAGCCCCAAAACAATATATTGTGTTAAAACCTGACTGTTTTATCAGCACTCAACTACTTTTTTCACAAAAAACATTGACAAGAAACACGAAGCCCACTAAATTCTGCGGCTATCAGATAAAGCCATCTGACTTTGGAAATAATTTTGAGCCTGTGGCGCGAAATTTATACTCCGAAGTAGATGAAGCAATGCGTTATTTAGACCAGTTTGGTCAAGCAAAGCTTACAGGTACAGGTGCTTGTGTCTTTACTGAAGTGACTACAGAAATGAATGTAGACCACATTTTGGCGAACTCACCATGTACTGCGTACTTAGTGTATAGCTTAAATGAATCTCCATTACGACATTTCACAGTACAATAGGGGTATCGCCAAGTGGTAAGGCACCGGTTTTTGATATCGGCATCCGTTGGTTCGAATCCAGCTACCCCTGCCATCTCATTCACCTGTAGATTACTGTATTAGGGGTATCGCCAAGTGGTAAGGCACCGGTTTTTGATATCGGCATCCGTTGGTTCGAATCCAGCTACCCCTGCCATCTTACAGTGATCAAATCTAGGGGTATCGCCAAGTGGTAAGGCACCGGTTTTTGATATCGGCATCCGTTGGTTCGAATCCAGCTACCCCTGCCATTTTCTCGCATTAGACAGAACACCCTTTATTCGCGTTATCCTGTTAACTCACCTTGACAGAGTGCCGTAAAAATATTAAAGTTCTGCCGCATTAGGGGTATCGCCAAGTGGTAAGGCACCGGTTTTTGATATCGGCATCCGTTGGTTCGAATCCAGCTACCCCTGCCATCTATTCCTACATACACCAACCGCCAAGGGTGCTTCATGCCCAATCTTGTCGTTTTTAGTGGAACCGCGCATCCACAATTCGCTCAAAAAGTCGTAAGCCACTTGCACATTCCTTTAGGTGCTGCATCAGTTTCTACCTTCTCTGATGGTGAGATTGCTGTAGAGATTACCGAGAATGTCCGTGGTAAAGACGTATTTATCGTACAACCTACTTGTGCGCCAACCAATGACAACCTCATGGAAATCTTGGTGATGGCTGACGCGTTGCGTCGTGCAAGTGCAGGTCGTATTACCGCCGTGATTCCTTACTTCGGTTATGCCCGCCAAGACCGTCGTCCTCGTTCTACGCGTGTTCCAATTACCGCTAAAGTGGTTGCAGATATGCTCACCACTGTAGGTATTGACCGTGTGGTGATGATTGACTTGCACGCAGACCAAATTCAAGGTTTCTTCGACATCCCTGTAGACAACATTTATGGTACGCCTGCGCTATTGGCTGACCTGCGTCAACAGTCACACGACAACCTCATGGTAGTTTCACCAGACGTTGGTGGTGTGGTTCGTGCACGCGCTGTTGCAAAACAAATGGGTGATATCGATCTTGCAATTATCGATAAACGTCGTCAAAAAGCGAATGAATCACAAGTGATGCATTTGATTGGTGATGTAAAAGATCGTGACTGTGTCATTGTAGATGACATGGTAGATACTGCAGGTACATTATGCAAAGCTGCCGATGCGCTCAAAACTTTTGGTGCTCGCCGCGTAGTTGCTTATGCGACCCACCCTGTACTTTCAGGCAAAGCGATTGAAAACCTGAAAAATTCTGTGATTGATGAACTGGTTGTTACCGACACCATTCCTCTTTCAGAAGAAGCACAAGCACTTGGTAAAATTCGCCAAGTATCTGTAGCAAGCATGGTTGCAGAAACAATTCGTCGCATTAACAACGAAGAATCTATTAGCGCAATGTTCGATTCTTATCTATAATAATGCGCTGAATTTTCAAAGCCCTGCCACTTTGGCAGGGTTTTCTATCACTAGATTGGTCGCAGATCTAGTTTATTTAAACTCAAAATAAGGATGTCTATCATGGCAAACTTCGTATTAAACGCTCAAGCGCGAGAAGCAGCTAACCAAGGGAAAGGTGCGAGCCGCCGCCTTCGTCACGCTGCATTAGTTCCAGCTATCATTTATGGTGGCGACGCTGAACCAGTATCAATCACTTTAGAACTTCGTGAGCTTGTAAAAGTTTTAGAAAGCAATGCTTTCTTTGAAGAAGTTGTAGAAATCAAAGTCGGTGACAAAGTTGAAAACGTGAAAATTCAAGCGTTACAACGTCACCCTGCTAAAAACACACCTATGCACGCTGACTTCAAACGCGCATAAGTGTTTATGGTGTAATTAGTGGCTAATATTTCACTGATTGTTGGTTTGGGCAACCCTGGTAAAGAGTATGCCCAAACCCGCCATAATGCAGGCTTCTGGTTTGTAGAACGCCTTGCAGATCAATATGGCATCGCATTAAAAGTCGATCCTAAATTTCATGGGATCAGCGGACGTGGTAATATCGAAGGTCAAGACGTTCGTCTGTTATTACCCACAACCTTTATGAACCGTTCTGGTCAAAGTGTTGTTCCCTTCGCCAAATTCTATCAAATTGCACCTGAGGCAATGCTGATTGCTCATGATGAACTGGATATGAGCCCAGGGATCATTCGCCTAAAAACGGGTGGTGGTCATGGTGGACATAATGGTTTACGTGACATCGTGCCGCACACAGGTCCAAACTTCCATCGTTTACGCATTGGTATTGGGCATCCGGGTTCAAAAGAACGCGTGTCTGGTCATGTACTGAGCAAAGCACCGAGTAGCGAGCAAACTTTAATGGATGATGCACTTGCACATGCATTAGGTCGTATCAAGTTACTGGTCAATGGCGAAGTACAACAAGCCATGAATCAAATCAATGCCTATAAACCGAACTGATGAATCCACAATTGTTGAACAATCACACTTGCCATGTCGCAATTTTCAGAGCAAAATGCGCTTTCTGCTCGGAACTGACATCCAGCAAGCAGTGTTTGAATTCAACCATAAGATAAAATCTTAGGTCCACTAAGGAGACGCTCACCATGCTATCTCGTTTATTAAAATGCAAAATCCACCGTGCTTTTGTAACTCATGCAGAACTTCACTACGAAGGTTCATGTGCAATTGACGGAACACTCATGGATTTGGCTGGCATTCGTGAATATGAAGAAATCCACGTATGGAACGTGACCAATGGTAAGCGCTTCACAACTTATGCAATTCGTGGTGAAGACAACTCAGGCATCATTTCAGTCAATGGTGGTGCTGCACACCAAGCCGATGTAGGCGATATTATTATTATTGCAACCTTTGGTGACTTCACTGAAGCAGAAGCCAATGCGCACGAACCACGTTTGGTCTATGCAAACCCAGACAATACCGTGAGCCACACTGCAAACTGTATTCCTGTACAAGTGGCTTAAGCCATTCCTGTACAAAATAAAAAAACTCGCAAATTTTGCGAGTTTTTTTTATGGCTCAATAAAAGTCTGTCTACTCTTTGCAGACCTCATAGCAAGACTTACAAATTAGTCATCTTGCAAGCTATGCAATAAGCTATGACTGATGCCATCGGCACGTAAGAATGCAAAATCATAACTTGCGGTTGCAAGCGCCAACACACGACGTTCAAACTCTTGCCACAAAGGTCGCACTTCTTTGTCGTGAATGCCCAAGCCGCTTTCATCGGTAAAATGTCGATTTTTTTCACAAATTTTCAATGCATGATACAGCTTACGCCCTTTTGAAGCATCATCACGTAAACGCACACGCTTAGAGCGGATAAACTCTTCGACATGACACAGGTCGGCAAAAGGCAGCATAGGCACTAAAATCTGATCAAGCTGTGCATCTAAGCGACGCCAAACGGCAGTGTGTTGTTCAGGCGTATAACTATTCCATTGAATCACTTCATGGTTAAAACGACGGCAACCTCGACAGACAGCATCACCAAACACCGTAGAACAACGACCTGCACACGGGGTTAAAGTGGCAATTTGACGATCCTTACTCAACACAACACTCCAATATTTAACAACACCTGTTGACGCATCAATATGAACACAACATTCTTCTTTGAAACGAGTGGCATCATACTCCGTTCTGCTCCATTTTTAAAATGTTGTGTCGTGCTTTACAAACCATGTACCGCGCTCGGTTTTCTCGCATATTCACACAAAGCAGGTTAGAATATGCGCCTTAAATTTTTGTCTTTCATCTATTGGAGTACTCCATGAACGCTACTGTAGAACAGCTTGCACCTGTAGAACAGCCAGCGACCACGACTTGGGTTGTTGCCGCACTTTATCAATTCAAAGAAGTTTCAGATCCTGCCGATCTTCAACAACGCTTATTAGATTTGGTAAATTCAATCAACCTTTGCGGTACTCTTATTGTGGCAGGTGAAGGCATTAATGGAACTGTGGCGGGTGATCGTGCCGCCATTGATCAAGTTCATCAATTTCTGTGGGATGAAGGTTTTACATCAATGGAATACAAAGAGTCACATAGCTCTGAAAAGCCATTCCGTAAAATGAAAATCAAGCTCAAAAAAGAAATTGTGACTTTGGGTGTAGAAGTAAAACCACGTGATTTAGTCGGTCACTACCTAGACCCGAAAGAATGGAATGAACTGATTGCCCGTGACGATGTTATTCTGATTGATACCCGTAATGACTATGAATACAAAGCAGGAACGTTTAAGGGCGCAATTGACCCAAAAACTGAAACGTTCCGTGAATTTCCAGAATATGTGAAAAAAAACCTAGAACAGCATAAAGACAAAAAAATTGCGATGTTCTGCACAGGCGGGATTCGTTGTGAAAAATCGACCTCTTTATTGTTACAAGAAGGTTTTACCGAGGTCTATCACTTAAAAGGTGGCGTACTCAAATACTTAGAAGAAACACCAGCCGATGAAAGCTTATGGGAAGGCGAATGTTTCGTATTTGATGGTCGTACAGCGGTAACACATGGCATGCAAGAAGGTCAAAACACCAAATGTCATGCTTGCGGTTGGCCATTACTGCCTAAAGAAGTTGAATTACCAAGCTATGAACACGGCGTATCTTGCGTGTACTGTATTGATAAAACCAGCGAGAAACAAAAAGAAGGTTTCCGTATGCGCCAATCACAAATTGCCGCAGCTAAACGTAAACGTCTGTAATCAATACAGGCTCATACACATCAATAAGGCTAATTAAAGCCATGTTAATGTTGTATCGACCATCGATCATGAAAAGTCCTCATCCTGTATGGGGATTTTTTTATGTCCATCTATACGCTTCATGCAAGATTACATAGAACATAAAATTACAACGCATGTTTACCAAGCATTGCGCAATATCCCCTGATTAGGTGATAGCATTCAATCAAAATAAGCCACAAAATTTGTGGCTCTATTCGTGCGGATGTTCAGCACAAACTCAACATATTCCGTGACCCAAAATTCAAGGATCGTTATGTATTCCTAAATTTATATGCCGCAATCAGGAGTGACGCTATGCCTAAAACAACAATTTCAAATTCAATGCACACACTACGTTTTACGCCTGTAAAAGCGGTGACTGCTGCGCATAGTGCAACAATGCAAGATTGTTTGGAACATAAATCACATACTTTTATTGTAGCTTTAGGTGCAATTTTAGGCGGTATTATTGCGGCATTTGTAGGCTACCATCTGCAAGCGCATTTCTTGAATTACGCCCTGCTCTGTGCCATCCCTATCCTCGTGGCGTATAGCTTAAGACGTGTATATATCTATACCCTGACCCATGCAGAGCTTGATTAAGTCCAGATTGCGCAAGACTTTACTGTTTGACCAATACTGCTTAGGATAGAAGCACTTTTCTAAAGCACGACTTGCATGAACTTAACTGAATGGATTATTTCCATTATGGAACAACTGGGCTACCTAGGTATTGCCCTGTTGATGTTTCTGGATAATGTCTTTCCACCTGTTCCCTCTGAAATTATTATGCCCTCTGCAGGCTACTCTGCATCGCAAGGGCAATTATTGCTATTGGGTGTCATTATTGCGGGCTGTATCGGCTCATTGGTCGCGGCGGCAGTGTTGTATTGGGTGGGTTATCGCTGTAAACACGAAAGTATTTACCACTGGGTGAATCGCTACGGTAAATATCTATGGATTAAAGAACAAGATGTCCGAAACTCCCTA
The DNA here is from genome assembly GCF_021602765.1 of Acinetobacter sp. KAM396. Lineage (NCBI taxonomy): Bacteria > Pseudomonadati > Pseudomonadota > Gammaproteobacteria > Moraxellales > Moraxellaceae > Acinetobacter > Acinetobacter sp. KAM396. The sequence goes on along the minus strand of NZ_BPPH01000005.1, from coordinate 6,656 downwards.
CATTGGTTTGAACAATATGGACATCGGATTGTATTTTTTGGGCGCATGATTCCCGCCATTCGTTCTCTGATTAGTATTCCTGCAGGCATGAGTCACATGCCATTTTGGAAATTTATGTTTTATAGTGGTTTAGGCACAATCATCTGGACCACTTTTTTAGCCTGCCTGGGTTATTATTTTGGTGAAAACCAACAATTGATGCAGCAAATTTTCAGTCAGGTCAGTCATGTCATTATCGGCTTGGTGCTCTTAGTCATCGCCATGCTTTTATACCGTAGGCATAAACGTAAAATGCGTGACTAATGCGCTCGTTGCTGCGTAATTGAATCAATTTTTTGGGGAAAATCAGACATGAAACCATATTTATTATTTTTTGCTGCGGTTTACAGTATTGCGCTGGTCTTACTCATTAGCGTATTGATTTTTGGTCTGAACTTAGGTGGCTTAACCTTACTCCCTGCATTAATTGCCGCAGCATTCATTAGCGCAGGACATTTTGTCAAAAAAGAACAACGCTTACCGAGCAGTGATGAAAAAATTCAACTGGTCTGGGGCTCAAGTGCAGTCGCGATTATTATTGGCAGCTTCTTTGTGTTTTTCTTAGTGCTCATGAACCCGAATGCTGAGGCCATTTTACAAGCTGCAGATAAAGCAGGACTGGCTTTGTCTGCGGTGGTGATGCTGTGTTTGATTGCAATTCATGGCGCAATTTTTCATGTTGCTTATGGTTGGTATGCGAATCGTTATTATCACAAAACGTTTTTATAAGCTTACCTAAAGCGCGTATTTTACATTGAACCATAACAGTAAACACTTAAAATTAACATCAGGCTGATATATGACACATAAATTTACGTCGGACATGCGCTGTAACTGAAACACATTCTGAATAGAGTACAAATCTACATTGTAGCAGCGTAAATTAAACCTATTCATAGCGGTTTATGAATATAAAAACGCAATAACGCATACAAAGAGAAAAAGGTGATTCGGATGTCAGATTTTGAACGCAATGATAAGATTGACCGTGATGTGGTTAAAAACTTACCCAAAGAAGAGCGTGATCGTTTAAATGCCGACCCAATTACAGGAGAACCTGGTGCACACCCTGTTGGTACAGGTCTTGGCGCAGTTGGGGGTGCGGCAACAGGTGCAACCGTTGGCGCATTAGGTGGTCCAGTAGGTGCTGTGGTGGGTGGTGCTGTAGGTGCCGTTGTTGGTGGCTTGGCTGGTAAAGGCGCTGCAGAAGCAGTAAACCCTACAGAAGAAGAAACGTACTGGCGTGCCAATAGTCTCAATACAGACTATTATGCTCAAACACGTAGTCATTACCCCGATTTAGAATATGAACGTGACTATCAAAATGCCTACCGTGTTGGTTATGAAAACCGCCCACACTATGATGCACATACCCGCTTTGAAGATGTGGAACACGATTTAAAAGGGAAATGGGAACATATTAAAGGGAGTTCTCGCTTAACGTGGGAACAAGCCAAATTTGCGGTAAAAGATGCTTGGGATCGCGCTACACGCTAGTGGGCAAAGTTCCGCTACATATATAGCACAAATCTATTCATCTTAGAGCCACAAAAAAGCACTGCATTTAGCAGTGCTTTTTGCGGATAAACCCTTCATATATGCAAAAAACTGAATCTCTCAAATAAATTTTGCAGCTTAATCAGGCGTGTGATACATTAAATACAACTCATTCAGATTCTCAGGAATTTCTTCTGCTATTTCGTCCATTAACTGACCGTTTCGACGGAAAGCTTCCATCTGTGGATCTTCTTCATCAATGCCACTGAACACCATCATTGGCAAAGTTAAATCAACCAATTGTTCTTCAAATTCAGGTCTAAACCACGCTTCTTCGTTTAAGAACATCGCATCGACAAAGCCAACGCTCCAATCACCTAAACTTGAATCAACTTCTGCTTCTTCAATTTCAAATGGAAACTCAATGCCTTCTTCATTGGCTAAACTTTGGCGAATGCTTTCTAACCAAGCCTCAATTTGCGCAATAATTTCGGCAGGGACTTTCTTTTGATTGCCTTCAAACAATTCATTTAACCATGGGTCAAATTGAGGTCCAACTGCAATGGCGCACAAGAAACCATGCGTTGCAGCGAAGTCTAGACCATGCTCGTTTTGGTCGCCATCTAGATATTCACTTAACAGGTCTAAATCTAAAGCAGTCATTTCAAATCCATCGGTGTCAATTTAGGGGTGTAGCATAACATTTTCAATGCCCGATACAGTACCTGATTTTAGTCATCTTCGTCGTCATCATCGTCAAAATCGTAATCAAAATCTTTGAGCTCACGCTCCAAACGACGTTGTGCGAGTAAATCATCAATCAAACGGCGCTTTTCTAAAGATTCTTTCGCGCTTATTTTGTTTGATGCCTCATCGAAATTAACATCATCATCACCGTAGTTATCATCTAGTTCAAAATCTGTAGAAGACACTAAAACTACCTCAGAATGAAAAAATGTGAAGGGTCAAGCCGCTATTTATCTGCCTTTTTCACCATTGTCAAGTTTTATTTATTTTTTTCAAATAACTGCAACATAAACCGCTTGCAGCCTTGGGGGAAATTTGTGTATTTATGGACAAGTTAGTATCATTATTTGAGATTCGCCCCAATCATAAAAATATTTTGTGGGCAAAAAGGAAATTGACTTGAAAAACAGTATTAAAGCCCCATATTCCTATCAAATTCTTCATTCAAACATCATTTTAAAATCATGCTTGATTGATCAATTCCCCCCTTATTTAAAGCGAATTGTGCTATCATGCACGGTTTTTCACTGCCACAGATTCAACGAAGAGTAAGCAAAGATGAGCGATATGAATTCCCCTACTTCGCAAGTAGCGGCTCTGATTAGCCGAGGCAAAGAGCAAGGTTACCTAACTTACGCTGAGGTTAACGATCATCTCCCGGACTCAATCACAGAAAGCGAGCAGATTGAAGACATTATTCAAATGCTTCAAGACGTCGGTATTCCTGTGCATGAACGTGCGCCTGAATCTGATGATGCAATGTTTGAGGGTAATGCGGAAGCTGCCGACGAAGTTGCTGAAGAAGAAGCTGCCGCCGTACTTGCCTCTGTAGAAAATGAGCCTGGTCGCACCACAGACCCTGTGCGCATGTATATGCGTGAAATGGGTACGGTTGAGCTGTTAACGCGTGAAGGTGAAATTAGCATCGCGAAACGTATTGAAGAAGGGATTCGCGATGTACTTCACTCGATTGCCTACTGGCCAAACGCTGTGCAAGTGGTACTGCAAGAATATAAAGATTATGAAGCAGGTGAACGTCGCCTTGCTGATATTTTATCAGGTTATTTAGACCCTGAAACCGATGAAGAAATTCCAGAAGTTTTAGAGGACGAAGCCGATTTAGACAAAGAAGAAGATACCAGCAACAAACCGACCAAAGACGTTAAACTTGATGATGACGATGAGGAAGAAGAGGCTGAAGCCGAAGAAGAATCAGAAGCAGATTCAGGTCCAGACCCAGAAATTGCAAGAATGCGTTTTGGTGAATTGGAACAGGCTTATCTTGCAAAAATTGCAGCTATTGAAAAACATGGTCGTGAAAGTGCCGAAGCACAAGAAGCTTTAGAAGCTTTAGCGACGGTATTCATGATGTTTAAATTTACGCCACGTTTATTCGATATTATTTCGGAAATGATTCGTGGTACACATGAACAAATTCGTACTGCTGAACGTGAAGTGATGCGTTATGCGGTACGTCGTGGTCGTATGGATCGTACTGTATTCCGTACCTCATTCCCAGGTCAGGAATCTAACTTTGCTTGGTTAGATGAGCACATTGCCAAAGCACCTGCCGACCAAAAAGGTTATTTGGAAAAAGTACGTCCAGATATTTTGGCATTCCAACAAAAAATTGCCGACATTGAAAAAGAGTTAGGCTTAGATGTGAAAGGCATCAAAGACATTTCTAAACGTATGGCAGTAGGTGAAGCTAAAGCCCGTCGTGCGAAGAAAGAAATGGTTGAAGCCAACTTACGCTTGGTGATTTCGATTGCGAAAAAATACACCAACCGTGGTTTACAATTCCTAGACTTGATTCAAGAAGGTAACATCGGCTTGATGAAAGCGGTAGACAAGTTTGAATACCGTCGTGGTTATAAGTTCTCGACTTATGCAACATGGTGGATTCGTCAGGCGATTACCCGTTCTATTGCCGACCAAGCGCGTACCATTCGTATTCCAGTACACATGATCGAAACTATTAACAAGATCAACCGTGTATCGCGTCAATTGCTTCAAGAAATGGGTCGTGAACCGACTCCAGAAGAATTAGGCGAACGTTTGGAAATGGACGAAGTTAAAGTTCGTAAAGTGCTGAAAATTGCCAAAGAGCCGATTTCTATGGAAACGCCAATTGGTGATGATGAAGATTCTCATTTGGGTGACTTCATTGAGGACAGCAACATCACCTCACCTGTTGATGCGGCAACCTCTGAAGGCTTAAAAGAAGCGACCCGTGAAGTGCTTGAAAATTTGACTGAACGTGAAGCCAAAGTTCTGAAAATGCGTTTTGGTATTGATATGCCAACCGATCATACTTTGGAAGAAGTGGGTAAGCAGTTTGATGTGACCCGTGAACGTATCCGTCAGATTGAAGCCAAAGCCTTACGTAAACTTCGTCATCCTTCTCGTTCTGAACACTTACGTTCATTCTTAGAAAATGACTAAAATTGCTGCATAAATGAGCTATTGAAATTTTAAAATTCAGCCTCATTTATTCAACAAGACCAAAAAACGCCTGCCCTAAGCAGGCGTTTGATATAGAAATAGAGACACACGCTTATGACGTTATTCAACCGTACCCCATCTCGTGAACTGCAAGAGCATCTTTGGGTGTTTCCAATGGATTACCCAATTAAACTCATTGGTGACGCGGGTGATGAACTGCGTATTGCTGTGGTTGAAATTTTAGTGAAACACTTCCCTGAGTTTGATGCACAAAGCATCAGCATTACCCCATCACGCACAGGCAAGTATCATTCAATTACAGCACAATTGCGTTTTGAAGAATTGGAACAAGTGCATGCCATTTATGCAGATTTGGCAGCCTGCCCTTTGATTAAAACTGCATTGTAATTTTGTAGATTGATTTTCAAATAACACGCTTTCGGGCGTGTTTTTTTGTTTCTGTGCTGCTAAAATCTTATTCCATCCACAAATCCCCTACACCCACGACATTTTCGTATAATAAAATCAATTTCTTGCTTTTATGGATAGGACTGCATCTCTGTGGATACTGCACAACGGCCAAACCTGATTATTCGTCAATATCATGACCTGACTGACTATGAAGCACGTTTTCAGGAAATGAAATACTGGACTGAACAACGTGATGCTGACAGCCCTGACCAACTCTGGATTTTGCAACATCCTAATGTACTCACCCAAGGGCAAGCAGGTAAAGCCGAACATATCTTAATGGCAACGGATATTCCTGTAGTACAGACGGATCGCGGTGGTCAAGTTACATGGCATGGCCCAGGTCAATTGGTTGCCTATTTCATGTTTGACCTGAACCGTTTAGGCTGGAATGTCCGTACGTTGGTGTCTTATGCCGAAAATTTGATGATTGAACTGCTAAAAAAATACGGCGTTGATGCCTATGCCAAAGCCGATGCACCAGGAGTATATGTCAATGAACGAAAAATTGGCTCGCTCGGTTTTAAAATTCGCAAAGGTCGTAGTTATCACGGTTTAGCTCTTAATATTGATTGTGATTTAACAGGTTTTCAAAGTATAAACCCTTGCGGCTATGCAGGTTTGGAAATGGTACGTGTGATGGATTTAGTCAATGACTATCCACATTTTGAAAACTTCTGCGCAGATATCATTGCAACTTTACAAAACAGCGGTTACTTTAATGACGTACAAGTCATTCACGTATAAATGGCTTTCTTTTCAATAAGAAATAAAATAGAGTATTTACTCTAAATAATGATTTATAACACAGGGATTCAGCGCGTGATTTCAACTAAATCTGTGAAACCCGCTTTGCAACTGGCCTATGTCAAACTCATGATGGATGTGATTGGCAGAGGTTTAGTCATGGCAAGTCAGGTCGATGAAGAAATTAAACAAGAAGTTGCCAAATTTCCCAGCAACTTTGTGTTGTCTATGAAAGTTTTTCCGAATGGTCCAGCCTTTGTTGCCAAAGTCACTGCGGATCATCAATTAGAACTGTTACAGAATACGGCACAAAAACCCGATTTAACCATTACCTTCAAACACTTAAATCATGCATTTTTAGTGTTTTCATTTCAGGAAAGTACCGCACAGGCTTTTGCGCATGACCGCATGATTGCCGATGGTGATGTATCTTATGCAATTCGCTTGGTACGTTGCCTGAATAAAATGGAAGCGCTCATCTTGCCTAAATTACTGGCAGAACTGGCGGTAAAACAATATCCGACTGAACTCAGCTTAAAAGAAAAACTATCAGGTGCAGCCAATATCTATTTAAAAGTTGCCCAATCTTATTTCAAACGGCTCTGTACACGACAAAAATAGATAACTCATTGAAATAATGTCACAATAATTGTTTTCTAACGACGAATACTATGACACATCTCAATGAGTTATATCTTATCTTAAACAAA